>CAWUNX010000070.1:0-11660 GCA_963923905.1 uncultured Methylocucumis sp. | reverse complement strand
AATGGTGATAGGGACAGAATAACCATCAATTTATTTATGCACCAACGCCATTGCCACACCGTCTTTTTAGCGTTGGCATTAAGACAGCGGAAGTCGACCGCATGGACGTAGCCGTGTGAAATTAATGATTCTAATACCTCACGCGAAATAGCAATATGAACGAGTTGATTATCCATTAGCGCATACCAGGTCAAGATGAATGTGCTTTAAATGATAATGATTCTTATTTAAATGTCAAGATAAGTACAAATAAAGCAATAAAAATATTAAAATCAATGAATTATATTTATAAATATTAGAGGGCAAAAGCAGTTTTGAGGTCAACGGTGGTAACGCTGCTTTTCCATACGCCGCCATAATTAATCCTTCTTTAACACCAACTTACTCAACGCCGGTAATATCACAAAGGTGCTGGTCATAATCCAAAAAATACCTATGGTAATGACAACGCCCATGCTGGCTATGCCTTGATGGGGTGAAAACGCTAGCCCGGCAAAGCTTGAGCTTGTGGTTAATGCGCCATAAAACATGGCGCGTGCCGTACTGGATTGGTAGATGTTTTGTTTTTCCGATAACGATGCTCTGAGTTTTTCTACCATGTGAATACCGTTATCGACACCAAAGCCTAGTAATAATGGCAATGCGATGATATTAGCGAAGTTGACCGGTGTATGGGTGAGTACCGTACTCGCCATTGTTAACACGCCAGCCAGTAATAACGGCGTCATGATTAATAGCGTGTCGGTAAGATTACGCCGAATCGCGTATAACACGATGGCAATCGTGATAATGGCAATTGCGATAGCTTGTTCAAAGGCTTTGACCACGGCTTGCATGGATTCCCAATACAATACCGGTAAATCCGTTGCATCGGGGGCGATGGTTTGCACATCGGTAATGAAACGCTCTAATTCGCTTAATGCATTTAAATCGCGTTTTGGATAAATTTGAATGCGATATTGACCGTCTTTACTTAACCAGCGCTCTTTAAGGTCAGTCGGTAAATCGTTTAACGTCACGGTATCGGCGTTTAAACCGAGCAATAAATCGTTCATGACGCTAGGCAAGGTGCCAATCACTGTGGTTTGCATGGTTTCCATAAACACATGGCGACTGGTTTGTTGGCGGTTGTTGAGTTCCAACAATAAACCTTGTAATTCTGTTTTAAATTGCTTGAGTACAGCGATTTCTTTAGCATTGGTTTTGTTTGGTAAAACCGTGTCTATTGTTGTCAACAAATGCTCAATACCGAGAACAGGATTCGGATCATCGCTTAAGACAGGAAACTTAGTTGTGTTTAAACCCAGTGTTAAACTCATTTGCTCAATAATTGCGAGCTTATCGTCTTGGTCTTCGGGAATAAAATCGTATAAGCTGACGGTTTTTTCAACCGTAGGCAAGGCTTCTAATTGCTGTTGCAGTGTTTTAACCTTAGCCTCGCTATCGACGAGTACGCTGAGTGTCATCGGCGAGGTGTCTTTATCTTTTAGTAAATGCTTAAACGCAATAACCGAGTCGGTGTTAGGGTCGCGTAAGTTTATCGGGTTAAAATCGGTTTCTACTTTGCTTAATAACGTTAAGCCAAGTACGGCCAGAATACCGACGATGACGGTAATAGGCTTGGCATAATGCAAAGTAAACTGAGCTAAGTGCTCGGGAATTTGTACTAACCAGCTATCATCCGCTTCACGTTTCGGCGTTAAGTTTATCGGGATGAGCTTTAATATGACTGGTAAGACAATAAGCGTAACCGATAAGCAAATAAATAAACTACTACCGGCTAATAAGCCAAGTTCTGAGACACCTTGATAATCGGTTGGGATAAACGCGTATAAACCTATTGCGGTTGTGCCAGCGCAGAGTAATAACGAAGGGCTGGTCGCAATCAACGTGCCGCGTATGGCTTTTTCGCGGCTAATGTGATGCATTAAATTGTCTTTATAGCGTAAACAAAAATGTATTGCGTATTCGACGCCTAAGCCGATATTCGTCACGGCAAAGGCAACGGAAATTAAGTTCAGTTCTTTAACGGCAAACGCGGCAAACGCACCGCATAAAATCATGCCTAAACTAATGGTTATCACGGTCGCCACGCTTAGCCAAAGCGAACGGTAGGCTAATAATAGAATACCTACCACAAACACCGCTGAGAAAATACTGGCGTTAAATGTGCCGTTGCTCATGCCCGATAGCTCGTCATCTTCTAAACCCACTTCGCCGGTTATCCAAACTTTTACTTGCGGTAAACCGGGTTCTTGAATCGCGTTAATGCCTTTATGTATGGCGTTTATCGCTTGTTCGGCGGGACGAATTTGGTTGTAATCGAACTTAGGCCTAAGTTGAATAAAGCTACTGGTTGGCGACATTTTTTTGCCGGCAATCAACTGTTGCCATGATAACAGTTGGTCGCCTCCGTTTAAGCCTGTGTGTAAGGCTTTTGCGACTTTTTCGATTAATGACGGTAAATCCAACGGTAAATCGGTAGCTGCGTCGGTTGCGGTTAACGCATCATCAATAATCGAGAAAAAACCCGTTAAATTGGTTTGCTGGGCAATTCTGCCAATAAAGGGTTGGGCTTCTGCCATCGTCGTAGATAGCTTTTGTAAGTCATTAACGTCTAAGTACAACAAGCCATTGCGTCGGAAGTATTCGTTGTCACTCAGCGTGTATACGGATTCAAAATTGTCCTGGTCTGCGCTTAATAAGCGAGTTAAGCGCAAGCTCGATGCTTTGGTTAATTCAGGCGTACTGGACTCGACAACTAACAAAATTGTGCGCATGTCTTGCGGAAATGCTTTCTCGAAATTACGTCGATTTTGTTGAAAGCGGGCTTCTGGCGCGACTAAATCAGTGGTATCGGTATTAATGCTTAAGTTTTCTGCGGTATAAAACCACGCGCCGATAATCACTAATAACGATGCGATGAATACCCATAAGGCATGACTTAAACTCCAATCGGCCCAACGCGTTAACAAGCGGTGGCTAAGCTTTTCTTGTGACATAGTTAATGATTAAGTTTTTTATTATAGGATTGTCGCATTTGCTATAGAACAGTTATCCCGTCGATACGCTGATACCCTCTAGGTAATTGCACACCTCGATTAGCGCGTTGACTTTGGTAGCGTTCAAAATCGTCAGATTTTAAGGTTAAGCTTTGTTTGCCTGCTTGAATTTTTAAGGCTTGTGTGGTCGAGAAAACAACTAAGGCAATAACGCAATCCTGTCCTGATGCTAAATCAGCGGATGGAATTTGAATCAGTTTGTTACCCTTACCGCGTGCTAGCACAGGTAATTCCGCGACTGGAAAAATTAATAGCCGTCCTTGCTTGGTTGCGACTGCCAGATAATCTGCTTCATTTTCAATTACTTGTGGAGCAAGTAATGACGCGTGTTCAGGCAATGTGATGACCGTTTTGCCTGCACGATTTTTAGTCACAAGCTCTTGTATCGGTACGCGAAAGCCGTAACCATGATTACTCGCTAAGACATAATAGTCTTCTAAATTACCCGATAATAAATGGACAAAACTCGCTCCCGCCTGTGGATTAAGTCTTGCAGTGAGTGGTTCGCCGTGGGTTCTGGCTGAAGGTAAATCGTGACTCGCTGTGTTATACACTTTACCGGTCGAATCAAACACATAAACAGGTTGTGTTGACCTTAATTTTAAGGCTGCTTTAAAGCTGTCGCCAGAACGGTAGCTTAAACCACTAATATCAATATCATGGCCTTTAGCCGCGCGAATCCAGCCTTTTTCTGATAACACGACGGTTAATGGTTCGTTGCTAATCAACGCGGTACTTGCCAGCGCTTGCGCAGCCTCACGTTGAACAATAGGCGACATGCGAGCATCACCGTATTTTTCAGCGTCTTGGCTGAGTTCTTGTTTGATTAACGCATTCAAAAGGGCAGGGGTTGCCAGTAATTCTTCTAGCTTTGCCCGTTCTTGTGCTAACTCGTCTTGTTCACCACGAATTTTGAATTCTTCTAATTTGGCTAAATAGCGTAGTTTTAATTCTAAAATCGCTTCAGCCTGAATATCGGTGAGTTCAAAACGCTGCATTAATACCGGCTTAGGGTGGTCTTCGTGGCGAATAATCGCAATGACTTCATCGATATTTAAATAGGCGATTAGTAATCCGGCTAAAATATGTAATCGCGCTAATACTTTTTCTAAGCGATGTTGTAAACGTTTACGCACCGTCTCAGTACGAAAACTTAGCCATTCAGTTAAGACTTCTTGCAAGCCTTTGACCTTAGGCTTACCGTCTAAGCCAATCATATTCAGATTAACCCGGTAATTTTTTTCTAAGTCTGTCGTGGCAAATAAATGCGACATCACGGCGTCGACGTCTAAGCGTTTAGATTTGGGAATGATTAATAAGCGGGTAGGGTTTTGATGATCCGACTCATCACGCAAGTCATCAATCATCGGTAGTTTTTTCTCTAGCATTTGCTGAGCGATTTGTTCCATCAGCTTAGCGCCCGATACTTGATACGGTAGCGAGGTAATCACAATGACACCATCTTCGATTTCATAGCGTGCCCGCATTTTGACCGAACCGGAACCGGTTTCATAGAGTTTGCGTAAATCTTGCGTGGGCGTAATGATTTCGGCATTCGTTGGATAATCAGGCCCTTGCACATGAGTCAACAAATCATCTAGCGTGCTATCGGGTTGCTCTAATAACCGAATACATGCTGATGTTACTTCTTTAAGATTATGTGGCGGTATATCGGTTGCCATGCCTACAGCAATACCCATTGTGCCGTTTAATAAGATATTCGGTAAACGTGCCGGTAAAACTTGCGGTTCTTTTAAGCTACCATCGAAATTATCAGTCCATTCAACGGTGCCTTGACCGAGTTCGGATAATAAACTTTGCGCGTAACCGGTTAAGCGGGATTCGGTGTAACGCATGGCAGCAAACGATTTTGGGTCATCTGAGGAACCCCAGTTGCCTTGACCATCGATTAATGGATAACGGTATGAAAACGGCTGCGCCATTAACACCATTGCTTCATAACAGGCGGTATCGCCATGTGGATGGTATTTACCTAATACATCGCCTACTGTTCGCGCTGATTTTTTAAATTTAGCCGCCGCTGTTAAGCCTAATTCCGACATCGCATAGACAATACGTCGTTGCACGGGTTTTAAACCATCGGCGATGTTCGGCAAGGCCCGGTCTAAAATTACATACATCGAGTAATCTAAATAGGCTTTTTCGGCAAATTCCTTTAACGGAAGTTGTTCAAAATTATCTAAGACTGCCACTAAAAACTATCCTCGTCATTTCCTTGTAACGCCTGGCTTTTAGCCAAACTTTCTTTGCGTAATTCTTTGCGTATTTCAGCTGCTTTAAACCAATTGTGTTCGTCTTCGGTTTCTAATTGTAAGGGGGGAACTTGAATGGGTTTGCCATCTTCACCGATTGCAACCATCGTAAAATAACACGAAGTAGTATGGCGCTTTTCGTAAGTACATAAATGCTCGGCGACTGCTTTAACGCCAACTTCCATAGATGAACGCCCAACATAGTTAACTCGGGCGTAAAAAGTCACTAATTCACCGACATTGACGTGTTGTTTAAAAAAAACTTGGTCTAAGGCGGCTGTAACCACATAATTTTTACAGTATTTGGCAGCGCAAGCATAAGCCACTTGGTCTAATAGCTTTAGTAACGAACCACCGTGGACTTTGCCAGAAAAATTAGCCATATCGGGCGTCATTAACACCGTCATGGTTAACGTTTTCTCTTGTTTACTATTTGTTTCCAATCTCATATCTCTGGAGTTAACAATGCCTTAGCATTAGCGAAAACCTGCTATTTTACACCAGAGCGAGCGGATAATGCTGCCGCTAAACGCGTTGAAGAAAGATTTTTGTGGTGTGCGTGCTTTAGCACACGCGATATATGATGTGTCAACACCGAATGGTGAGTTCTCTGACCCTCGTTATTTTAACCGAGTTATTAAGGCAGTAGTGGCCGGATTGGGTTAGGTACTTAAATCAGCTATGCACATTTTTGTTGTTTACTGTCGTTTAATTGGCTCTGCTGGACTTCTGCTCCTATTTGTTTATCGATTTTCATAATATGGTTGACTAGCCAATCGGTTAGTATCGCATAAGCGGTATGAGCTAATTCCTCAGTGGGAGCTTCTTCTCTACATTGTTTGATTAATGACGCTACCGTGTCTAAATAATTTTTGTGCGCTTTCATATTTGTCTCAGCTACTGGGCAGTGAAAGCGTGCAGCGCAACCTTCTTCGCGGCCAAAATGCCACTCTCCGTAATATTGTAAGAATACCAGCAATTTTCTTAATTCTTTTGCCGCAATGCCTTGTTCTAACTGGTTGGCAAATTCTTCAAATACAGAAAAAAATTGTTTATGTTGTAGATCAATTTCGGCAATCCCTGTTGAGATAGAGTCATTCCAAGTGTATCGCTTAATCAAAGTTTTCCCCTTTTTTATGATTGGATGCTTTAAATTATATCGCCATTTTCAATATTTTCATCATTTATTTGCCAGCATTTGTTAGTTTATTGGGTCAACGTTGCGAAGATAAAGGCTATAAGGGGTGCTTATAGGATGTTAAAAGGCGCATCGTTTGCGTGTTTCCACGATTGATGCGCCTCATGCTTTGGTGGATAGATTACAAAATAAAACCCTAGAACCTAATTATTTAGGAGAATGTTGTGAGTTTTCTGGCAAGCGCTACTTACTCTAATTTAATTTGGTCAATTCCAAATAATGTTCCTATATAGATAGAGCCGTCATCGCCTAAGCTTAATGCTGAGTAATGGTTGTTATATTGTTGCTCTAATATATTATCGCTACGACTGCCTATTCTTACCGAGAATAATACATCGTTAACATCCTCTGCGGACAAGCCTGTTAAATACCAGTGACCATCGGTGCGTTTTTCATAAGTATAGACCACACCGTCTTTTGAGTTACTTTTAGAGACGACAGAGGGTACGGAAATGCTGTTATTAACACTGCTTACGCTGGCGCCAGCTGGTGTGACATCGATGCGGGCAAAACCGGGTTCTGTGGTTAAGCTGCCACCTACGCTTTGCGGCGCTGAATAACCGTAATTATTTTCAGCAAACAATGCAACGCCAGTCTCCGTAGGGTAGGCAATTAAACTGTTTTCATCAGCACTTTTATCCGTGTTAAACGGCGTGACTTGCGCAAATAACCGCGTTTCGTTTTCCGCGAGATTAACTTCAGCCCGGTAAATGTTGACATGCATGGGCGTAGCATTATCGGTAATCGCGACATAACGACGGTCTGCCATAACGAAAACAGTGGGCGTAGAACCCGAGCCTTGACTGACTTGGCCGGGTTTAATCGCTGTGCCACGCTCATAGCGCTGAGACCAGCGGCGCACAGGTGTGCCATCAGGATTGGTAGAAAAACGGTATAAACGGTGGGTTGATACGATATAAACACCGCTTTTTCCTGTCTCGCTATCACCTTCATCAACGGCTAATGAATTAGCAATGCTTTGAAATTGCTTAGAATCCGATGCAATACGTTGACCGTCGCCATCGTTATCATTTAAATCAATAAATTTAACGCTGTCATTGGGGGCTACGGTACCGATAATTCCTTGACTGCTCACCCACCAAATATAGCCGGCTTTATCGGGCATCGCTGAGTAGAGCTTATCGCCTTCAGGTAGATAACTGCTTAAATCAACATCGCGTGCTGCAGTAAAGCTGCCTAGGCTTAACGGTGTGCCTAATGTCGCTTGATAAATGACAAGATGACCATCGTTTTGTACGACAACAGGCCGATATTCATTATCTAGGTAAAAATAACCGCCGCCACCGAAGTCTGTTAAGCTGGTTGAGCCATTGCCGGGTAGTTCTTTCCACGCTAACGGTTGTAGCTTAGCGTCAAACGCCATTAATAATTTTTTGGCTGCAACGCCATTCACAGGAATTCCGGCACAAATCGTATACAGATGTCCTGTCGCATCAAAAGTTTGTGCAGCACATTCACCGAGTCCATGTAGCGACACTTGATGTGTGCTAAGGTCTGTGCTAATGAAAAAATTAACTTGTTTGGTGTCAGCGCTGGTCGCGTTAATAGCAGGGCCTGAATGAGTGTAGTTGTCGCTCATATAGGAGTCGTTATGAATATTATTGCCACTATTAGGCGCCAAACCTGGATTTTGCCAAACATCGGCATGGCTTAACGTTGCGATGAATAAACTGCTAAGCACACTAAAGCGTAAGTGAGAGTGTCGTTGCATATAATCCTCGATAGAAGGTAAGGGCGGGTGCGGATAGGGTGATAAACGTTAAACAACTGTTTTATCGATAACGATTATACGACGGTGAATAGTGTTGTTAGGTATTATTTCACGTTAAAACCTTAAAACACCTGTTAGGGTAGTGCTTTTACTGGCTAGGAGAACAATAATGGCAACGATTCAAGGTGATAAACTCGATAATCAATTAATCGGCACTGATGACGATGATGTGTTATATGGCAAAATCGGTAACGATACGTTGTACGGCAATGCTGGCAACGATATTTTACGTGGTGGTATCGATATTGATAGATTAGAAGGCGGGTTAGGTAACGATAGATACTTTGTTGATAATTACAAATATAGCGCTTTCAAAGATAAGATTATTGAATTAGCAAATGGCGGAACAGACACGGTGTTTGCGGGTGTGGATTGGGTATTAAGCGCATACCTAGAGAATCTCGTGTTAATTGGTGATGCGTGGTACGGCACAGGTAATCATTTGGCTAATAAAATAATCGGTAACCAATATGACAACGTGTTAGATGGTGGTAAAGGACTCGATACGCTAATAGGGAAGCAGGGTAATGACCATTATAGTGTAACAAGAGGCGATAAAGTGGTTGAAAAAGCTGGTGGTGGTTTAGATACGGTAGCTGCGTCAATTAGTTGGGTGTTAGGTGAGAATGTTGAAAATTTATCTTTATCGGGTACTCAGCACGTCAATGGTACGGGTAATGACTTAAATAACCAGATGTATGGCAATGATGCGAACAATATCTTAAATGGCAAAAGCGGTGCTGATACTTTTTATGCTGGCGGGGGCGATGATGTTATTAAACTGGATAAATTCGATGGCTTTTATGCGAGCGCATTAGCCAAAGATAATATTTATGGTGGTTGGGGTCAGGACACGCTTAAGCTCACCGGCGCTAACAGTATAATTGATGCTCAGCGCGATGTTATTTATGGTGTTGAAACGATAGATTTAACAGGTTCAGGTGCAAATCGTTTGCAAAATGTCTTATCCAATGCGGTGATGCGGTTAAGTGATACGGACTTATTAACCGTCCATGGCGATAGCGATGATGTAGTTAGTTTAAATAATAACAGTGGCGTTTGGAGTTATAACGGTATTGTTAATGGCATGAAAGTCTACACAGCTGGAGTGGTTGAGTTAAGAATTGACCAGCAAGTACAGGTGATTGAAGATGTGGTCGTTCCTGAGTATAAAATTTTCGACGCAGCATCGGCGCAAGGGGTTAGCGATTTTTTTGATGCCGGCGCACAGAAAGTGATTATTGATTTTGCTAACAAGTATCGCCTTACCGATGTGGAGAAAATCGACTTAACGGGCTTTGGCTTAGAAGATACGCTGATTATTATGCAGAGTGGTGGTGCCGTGGATAACGCTCAGGCTTATTATGGCTCTAAACGCAGTCAATATATCGTCGAAACCAGTTACACACTCTCTTACAGCAACTCAATATCTGACCGTGTGTCTTGGCAAATCGGTGCCAGTAAGGCACTGTTATTATCAAAAGATATGCATTACACGGGTAATAATCATGGCACTAATAGCTCAACCAGTTCTTATTCTTATCCGGTTTCTACTTTAGGCAGTATACAAATCGTCGGTTTGCCAAAAGGCTTGGCTGACACGCAGTTTGTCTTCGTTTAGCACGTGAACAGACGTTGACTAATGCTCTACGCATTAGTCAGCGGTGTTGCGTTATTCCGTTTGAAACCAATTTAGCTTTTGATGCAAGTTAACAACGGTGCCTATGATAATCAGCGTTGGCGGCTGTATAGTGATGCGCGCAACTTTTTGAACAATAGTTGCTAATGTGCCGGTAATCACGACTTGGGTTTTGGTTGTGCCCTGTTGAATTAACGCGATGGGTAAATCGCTAGGGCTGCCGTGTTGCATTAAGGCATGACATATTTTTTCTAAACCGACTGAACCCATGTATATCACGACGGTTTGATTAGGGGCTGCTAACTCGGTCCAATTTAAATGAATGGTGTCGTTTTTTAAATGACCGGTGACAAAAACACACGATTGTGCATGGTCTCTATGGGTTAATGGAATGCCAGCGTATGCCGCACAGCCGGTTGCGGCGGTAATGCCGGGCACGACTTGAAAATGAATCCCTTGCTGCATTAAAGTTTCAATCTCTTCACCGCCGCGTCCGAAGATAAACGGGTCACCGCCTTTAAGTCTAGCGACGCGTTTACCGGATTTAGCCAGCTCAGCGAGTAATTGATTAATCGATTCTTGTGGCAGGCTATGGTTTTTACGCTGTTTGCCAACATAGACCTTATCGGCGTCACGTCTGGCGAGTTCTAAAATCTCTTGTGAAACTAAATGGTCGTAGACAATGACATCGGCTTGCTGCATTAAGCGCAAGGCCTTAAAGGTTAACAAGTCAGCAGCACCAGGACCTGCGCCTATCAGGTACACTTCACCGATAGCGTGTTGCTCGGTTTGTGCGAGTTGTTGTTGCAGTTGTGTTTCTGCGAGAACCATATTGCCATTAAACACCGCTTCTGCGACCGAGCCTTGTAAAACATTCTCCCAAAACATGCGCCGTGCAGTTAACGTGGTTAAGCGTTGTTTAACGGTGTCTCTATATTTTTCTGCTAATTGCGCGAGTTGACCATAAGCCGGTGGAATAGCGGCTTCAATTTTAGCGCGTAACAATCGCGCTAATACCGGTGCTGTGCCGCTTGAACTAATGGCTACAACTAGCGGGGAGCGGTCGATAATCGCCGGAAAGATAAAACTGGAAAGTTCAGGATTATCAACCACATTAACTAAAATATCGTGTTGTTGACAGGCCGTTGCGACTAATTGATTAGTTGCGATGTCGTCAGTAGCAGAAATGACTAAACGATAACCTTTCACATCATCAGCAACCACACGCTTGTTGATTAGCGTTAAGCCATACTCGGCTTGTTTTTGTTCGATAATGCTATCGAAACATTCGGCTAATACCGTGATATTGACATTAGCCTTATGTAGTAACTCGATTTTTCTTAGCGCGACATGACCCGCGCCGACCACTAAGCATTTTTGTTGCTTTAAATTAATAAAGATAGGGAAATAGTCCATTTTCTAGCAGGAGTTTTTTGCGGCAAAAGATGTTGGTATTATAAGCAGCAGCGAGTGTTAGGGAAACATAGGCATGAGAATAGAATTTGATGTAGAAGTGGATGCCAGTGGACTTATGTGTCCACTGCCTTTATTACGATTAAAAAAGGCATTAACGATAATGTCGGGTGGTGATGTGATTAAAGTGATTGCAACCGACCCAGCCGCGCATTTGGATTTTGGCGTTTTTGTCGAGCAATCCGGTCATGAGCTAATCTCTGTCTCTTATACACATCTCCGA
>CAWUNX010000069.1:0-11691 GCA_963923905.1 uncultured Methylocucumis sp. | reverse complement strand
AGGCGTTTGGCTACGGTGACACGCGTGACGGGTTGTTTTTCAAGTTTTAAATCAAAACAGGTTTTAATTGCGGCAAATTCGCGCGGCTTAAAGTTTTCTAACAGTAAATATGGAAGATACGGACTGTCTTCCGGCGTTTTGATTTTTTGCTTTAGCTCTGCCAAGAAAATTTCAAAACAATAGGCGAATAGTTGTTTTTCTTCGCCGGTGTAGCGTTTATCGTCATTACGCGCCATGAAAAAGATTCCAACATAACCATGTTCCGTATCTTCTGTGTTAACTAGTTGATGAGTGTCCAATAAGCCACCGATGGTGATGGTATCGGATACACCTAAACCTTTTAGGTAAAAATCGTGAACAATACCCTTAGATGCTTTTTCGTCGTCATCAAAGCTAAGCGGAGCAAGTATTTCCCCCGATAAATACTGCTGTTTCAGCTTTTGTGCATTTCTCTTAGCGAAAGGTATGTGTAAAAACAAGTTGTAAAAGTAATCCAAGGTAATGATTGATTTCTCTGTCGCGATTGATAATACCGGTAACTTTGCTTCTATAGTTGCAGGTAGCTTATCTTTCGGTCTTAATATATCTAAGCAAATTTCACTGCAAGGAATAAATTCTTGCATGAGTTTTAAACTCTCATAGACAAACGCATAGCCTGAGCTTTCAGCCAGTTTACGAAAGCGAAAATGAAATTGCCGATAGTGTGAGCTATTCATAGCGAGATGCCTTGAGTTTGGCTTTTATTAAGCCATACACCTTGATTAGTATTTTTAAAACTGGCTACACACTTTAGTAGGGACAGGGTATTTAGGGTGCAGGTGTTGGCAGCAGGGATGCTGCCACCAAGCCTACAGGGATGTATTCACGGCGTCCTGCACCCTGAATATCCTGTCCCGCCATACGTTGGTAGCCTTAAAACTCTCTAACTTAAGTAACCGTTCAAAAATTGTTTAACATTTTTAATTCACCACGAAGTTTTCCATTGCCCTTTGTGAACTTCGTGGTGAATTAAGAGCTGTTTAAATGCCTTAAGAACTACACGACAACATCGAACACCCGGCACGTTGCCTAGCCCAATCGGGACGTTTTGCCGCATAGGTTTCTTGCTCCGGTTGTTCATCGTAGGGTCGCCGTAATACCTCTAATAACTGATTCACTAATTGGTAATCGCCTTGCTCAGCCTTATCAATCGCCAATTGCGCTAAATAGTTGCGTAATACGTATTTAGGATTGACTGCGTTCATGCGTTGACGGCGTTGTTCTATGGTTTGGTCACTCGCTTTGAGCCTCGTTTGATACTGTCTTAACCAAGCATAAAGCTTGGTTAAATACGCTGTATCTAATTGCTCTTTAACATAATAGGCATCGAGTAACGGCTCTATGAGTAACCCATCACTGGCATCGGCGTGTAGCGGTATTAACGCTAAGCGTCGGAAAAATATCGTCATATCGGTTTCTACGGATTGCAGCAGTTCGATTAAATCAGTGCATAACGCCATATCGTTTTCACCGTTAAATACGCCTAAGCCTAGCTTGTCCGCCATCATCACTTGCCAGCCTTGTTCATAAGCGTGCTTATAAGTATCTAGCGTAGCTTGTAATTCTGCTAAGCGCTCTTCACCAAGGAGCGGATAAATAGCATTAGCTAATTGTGCTAAATTCCAAAACGCAATTGCGGGTTGATTACCATAACGGTAACGCCTCTCGCCCGCGTCCGTAGTATTCGGCGTCCAGTTTAAATCATAATTCTCCAGCCAACCGTATGGACCATAATCAATGGTTAAGCCTAATATCGACATGTTGTCGGTATTCATCACACCATGCACAAAACCTACACGTTGCCAATGCACAATCATAGTTGCTGTACGCTGACAGACCTCGGCAAACCAGTCTAAATAAGCCGTTTCTGAGCTTAAATCCAGCTTTAAGTCAGCAAAATCGGTGGTAATCGTATAGTCCAATAAGCGTTTTAATAAGGCTAAGTCTTTTCTAGCGGTAAAAATCTGAAAATGACCAAAGCGGGTAAATGACGGTGCCACTCTACAGACAATAGCCCCTGGTTCAGCTTTAGGATTGCCGTCATAAAACATATCTCGCACCACATACTCACCGGTAGCAATAACCGACAAGGCGCGCGTAGTAGGCACACCTAAATGATGCATAGCCTCACTGCATAAAAATTCGCGTATCGACGAGCGTAATACCGCTAAACCGTCGGCGGTACGCGAATAAGGCGTAGGGCCTGCACCTTTTAGCTGCAAAGTCCAACGCTGACCTTGCTGGTTAACCACATCGCCTAGGTTAATCGCACGACCGTCACCGAGTTGCCCAGCCCACGAGCCAAACTGATGACCACCGTAACAGGTCGCATGAGGTTGCATATCTGGTAATATCTGATTGCCTGAAAATACCTGAACAAAGGCTTCTGATTGGCACAACTCTGGGCTTAGCTGTAAAAACTCAGCGACCTCGCGCGCATAAGCGACGAGCGCAGGACGTTTAACCGGTGTTGGCAACACCTTTGAGTAGCAAGCATTAAAGACTTGGCGGCGATTATTTATCGTTTCAGCATCGCCGGGCAGTTCCGCAACGAAACGATTATCAAAGGTTAACTGCTCTAAATCGGTCAACATAATCATTCTGCTTAATAAGGTGAATTGGCAATATTGCCCGAACTCGCATCTGTCGTCGCTTTCTTCGTAGGGACGTCATCAGACGCATCGTAATTAAACAAGCCGGTAATTTTTTCCCACAGTGTTTTTTCTAAATCTCGTTTAGGAATCTCCACCGTCGTTTCACCGGTCTTAACTACAGGTACAGCATTAGGCTTTAAATCCCCTTGTAAACCGATTAAGTCATCTTTATTAAACAACAAGGTAATGCGCTTGCGCGTTTTTTCCCCGTCTGGCGACTTTTCCGTATACAAATAATCCCAACGGCTTTGATGCAAGGCATCAACAAGCATAGGCGAACCCATGATATACAGCACTTGCCGCTTACTCATACCTGGACGCAACTGGTCAATCATGGCTTGATCGATGATGTTACCTTGTTGAATATCGAGAGAATAAACACCTGGTAAATGATTTAACACTGGCGAGCACGCTATCAGGGCAACACTACTGATAACACAACAACAAAAAAACGCTTTAGTCATGAGAAAGATAAATCAGTGCAAAGACAAGCATTATCCTATAAATCTGATATGGATTCAGCTTAGATTGGTTTTGCTAAGGTTAAAAGCATTCGCTACGGGTAAACAAACACGATGCTAACCCAAGCTCAGCGTATATGGTTTAAACAATTATTAACACTAACAATGCGCCTCCTTAACGTCGGCAGTATCTTATAAACGCATTTATGAGTAAGTGAAAAACACTTGTCTCTCTTAATTCACCCCGAAGAACACGAAATTCACGGAGGACAATGGGAAACTTCGTGTCCTTCGTGAACTTCATGGTGAATTAAAAATGTTAAACAATTTTTGAACGGTTACTTAGGCTATTTCCTGCGATGACTATACCCGAGAGGAAGCTAATGGTAGTCTTGAATCCGTGAAAGTTGAAAGGTCTACCAATAAAGAAAGCTTTACAACTCTCGCGTCGCGCTAAATTTAATATCCGGCCAACGCTCTTCGGTAAGCTGTAGGTTAACTCGACTACTCGCGACATAAACCAAATACCCGCCACCATCTTCGGCTAAGTTATCAAACGCTTTCTTCTTAAAATCATCAAGCTTCGCCGCATTATCTGAGCTGACCCAACGCACGGTCGTTACCGGCACAGCGTCATAAACACATTCGACGTTATACTCGCTTTTTAACCGGTAGGCCGTGACATCAAACTGCAACACACCGACCGCACCTAAAATCAAATCGTTATTTTTTAATGGTCTAAATAACTGCGTCGCGCCTTCTTCAGATAGTTGTTGCAAGCCTTTTTGCAACGCCTTAGCGCGTAACGGGTCTTTTAACACAACACGGCGAAATAACTCTGGCGCAAAATAAGGAATGCCGCTGTATTTTAAGGTTTCCCCTTGGCTAAACGTATCGCCGACTTGAATCGTGCCATGATTATGTAAGCCGATAATATCGCCGGGGTAAGCTTCTTCTACGGCTTTACGCGTATCCGCCTGAAACGTAATCGCATTCGCCACTTGTACGCTCTTACCTAAGCGGACATGATATAACTTCATACCTTTATCGAATTTACCCGAACAAACCCGTAAAAAGGCAACCCGGTCACGATGAGCGGGATCCATATTCGCTTGTACTTTAAACACAAAACCGCTGAATTTTTCTTCCTCCGGTTGTACTGTGCGTTGTTCGGCAACGCGCGATCTAGGTGGTGGCGCATATTCAGCAAATGCATCAAGTAATTCCAAAATACCGAAGTTATTAATCGCAGAACCAAAAAACACTGGCGTGAGTTTACCGGCTAAATACTCGTCTAATGCAAATTCATGACTGGCACCTTGCACTAAATCAATTTCATCGCGTAATTCTTGCGCTTGTTCGCCTACTAATTCATCGAGTTTCGGATTATCTAAGCCCTTAATAATTTCCGCTTCAGCAATACGGCCTCCGTGTTGCGGACTAAACAAATGAATTTCATCTTTATATAAATGGTAAACACCTTTAAAACGCTTACCCATGCCAATAGGCCAGGTCATAGGCGCGCATTTAATCGCTAAAATACGCTCGACTTCATCCATGACTTCCATAGGCTCACGGCCTTCTCTATCCAGCTTATTAATAAAGGTTAAAATTGGCGTCGCCCGCATCCTACAGACTTCCATCAAATTAATCGTGCGCTCTTCTACACCTTTAGCGACGTCAATGACCATCAACGCAGAATCGACCGCAGTTAATGTGCGATAAGTATCTTCAGAAAAGTCTTCATGGCCCGGCGTATCTAATAGATTAATGATGCAATCTTTATGCTCAAACTGCATCACCGAGGTCGTCACCGAAATGCCCCGCTCTTTCTCCATTTCCATCCAATCCGACGTGGCATGGCGCGCAGCTTTACGCCCTTTCACCGAACCGGCTAATTGAATCGCTCCGCCGAACAATAATAATTTCTCGGTAATCGTGGTTTTACCCGCATCCGGGTGCGAGATAATCGCAAACGTACGGCGGCGATTTAATTCTGCTAAAGCGTCTGACATGGTTAACTAATACGGCTGATAAAAGGCGGGCATTATAACTGATTAAGTAATTTGTGTGGGGATATGCCGCGTAAGGTCACTGAAAATACCTGGCATTCAACCAAAAATGCACAAGTATGCTGGCAAAATAACCCAGCAAAATAACTGGCATCCAACGCAAATGACAAGTAAACGTATAATACCCTTTGATATGGCCTAACATGCCAACACCTGGCGCAGAACCAATCGCTAACAAGCTACCACCAACACCTAGTGTTAAAGTCAACAACAACCACTGCCCGGTCGAAATATCTGGATGCATGTTTAATACAGCAAACATCAGCGTACCGTTATCAACAAATGCCGATGATAAACCGATTAATATATTCGCGACGGTCGGGCTAATTTGACCGAATAAAAAATGCGCGATGCCATCTAAATAACCAATAAAACCAATAGCACCAATAATCATCATCGCGCCATAAAAAAACAACAACGTGTCCCAATCTACATGCCCGACATTTTTGAATACATCGAAAGTTTTATGGTTATCAATTTTCGGCACATCCACTTCAAAAAATCGATAGACATGGGCAAATTCACTTTCTTGTTCAACCGTGGTTTTTGTTAAATAAAAATTAAAAAATTGCAACAAGCCTAGACCTGTCATCATACCGGCAGCTGGTGGCAGCTCTAATAACACATTACCACTGACGGTAATCATAAGCGTTATCACAAATAACAAACTAATGCGCTTACTACCGCGCCTTAGCTCAACTTTTTCATGAATAGCTTCGGGGACTTCCTTAGGCACCCAAAAATGCATAATAAGCGCTGGAATCAAAAAATTAACTAAACAGGGAATCGTCAACGCGAAAAATTCACTAAAGCTTAAAATGTCACGCTGCCATACGAACAAGGTCGAAATACCGCCTAAGGGGCTAAACGTCCCGCCTGCATTGGTTGCGCTAACGATATGTACACAAACCATGCCAACAAACTCCGGCTTTTTCTTGCCTACTGCCATCGCTACCGAACCCATAATCAAACCGACGGTTAAACCATTAATCACAGTAGACAAAACAAACGCTAACCCGCCAGTTATCCAGAACAACTGCCGATAACTAAACTGACGGCTTAATAAAAACACTTGTAAGGCACGAAAAACGCCGCGTTCTTCCATGGTATTTAAATACGTCATCGACACTAAAATAAATAACAATAGCTCGATATACGCTAACAAATTGCTTTCAAAGGCTAACGCCGCTGTTTTGGCCTGACCATGCAACGCATAGTAAATACAAATCGCAAACCACACTAACGCAGAACCTAATACCATAGGCTTAGACTTACGCAGCTCAGTGACTTCTTCCGACATCGCTGCGATGTAAGCCGCCACGGTAACCACTATAGATAAATAACCGATGATATGCTCGGTTAAATTAAGTGTTACTGCTGCCGACTGTGTTTCATCGGCACAAGCAAAGCTAGGTAATAACAGCGCAAAAATAAAAAAGAGAATAGTCATAAAAACAGGCCGTGATTAAAAGGTTAAGCCATTATATCGGCAAGCCTGTAAAACCACATTACTCACTAAACAATAATCCGTTGCGTTGTTTAGTCATTTTGCAACGTTGCTGCGCATAGCTAGATGATACTCTCTCGCTCCCGCGCACCTGCCTCAAAGCAATCACGCGGTCACGAGAACAATAAAGAAAGGACTACTTAGTTTCTACAGCCACCGGATAAAACATACCTCTGACGTCACCGTAATAGGTTTGCCCGGTAGTATGCAGATTGATATACAGCTGGCCTTCATCGGCTATGGTTTTCATGCCGCCAATCGTTTTGACTCTATCTTGCGGTATTTCTTTAAGAATCGGACACCCAACGGTAAACGCATCAATCAGCGAGCCATCACTAGAATCAGTCACATCAGTAATGTCTTGATTGTACAACGTGATATGGATTTCATTATCGGCGAAATAGCTTTGCAAGTTTCCGATTAACGAGAAATCAATCAAAATAGGCCCTAATTGACCAGGTTTACCGCAATGAATGTGCATCATGTTGATTTGACTAACATCGATATTTTTTATAGCCATGTGAAAGTACGCCCGGCTCAAATCTTTGCTAAACGTTAACACCGCTTGAGCGCGATCTTTACGCTGTTCGCGAGGGGTTGACGGCGTGGTGGATTTAAATTGAGCTGGCGTATTAGCTGGTGTATCACTCTCTTCACCACCTTCTTGTTGCGGACTAGCAAACGCTTCGTAAAAAAAGCCTTGCTTAGCACCATTCGCCGGTTTAAGCGCAATCCCACTATTGTCCTTAATTTCAGGTCTTGAGCTTTCTGCATACGCCATAGGCATAGCTGTTAACGCGGTTAAGCCCATAAATCCTACTGTACTCAATAATATTGTTTTCATATAGCACCTTCCGAATTTTAAAAGTTAGATAGTTATTCCCACATTGCATGGGTAACGCTTACAAGCTTTTTAAGTATTCCAGCAATGCTGTTTTTTCTTTTTTGCTAAACCCGGTGCCATATTCATGGCCACAGCGGCTATTGCCTGAATTTCTATCGCTACAATCCGTCGTCTTTAAGGTAAAGTTGGGTTTAGTTTGTTTGGTTGCTAAGCCAACGTTTTTAATATCGTAAGCAGAACCTATTTTGAATGTCGCAACGCGTTCTTTAGCGGGCGTTAACAACTCAGCTAAGGTAGGCACAGAGCCATTATGTAAATACGGCGCGACCGCCCAAACGCCTTCTAACACACGCGATTCATAAGCATAAGACGGTGTTGTTGAATCGGCATTGTCGGCACTGGCATTAGCCCCGTCACTGAAACCGAGCAAATCTTCTAGCGTGCCAAAACCGCCTAAGTCTTGTTCAACCGAACTTACTGCAGTGCCAAAATCTGCAGTCAATTGAGCGAGTAAGTCTATGCCCACCTGCCCTGGCGTGGTTAATACAACAGGGAAATAGTGTTGAATAATGGCGCCTTCGCTAGCTCTCGCTAACACCGAAATGGCTTTATCAACAGACTTTAATGGCTCATCAGTTGGTAAAATTGTCGCGCCTTTCATCACGCCAGTTTTAACTTCATAGCCTAACAAGCCTATTTCCTTAGAATCCGTACCCACATCAACAATAGGCGTTGCCCAGGTTTTTTCGCTGAATGAACGGAACTCGCCGTCTTTAATGCCGTGACAATCAGCACAACTTAGATTGTCAGCGCTAGGGTCAGGTTTATTGAAGACTTTGGCACCAGCAGCCGCTAATTTTTTATTCAACGCAAACGGCCACTTAGGCGCAGCCAGTTTCATGATTAGCTCTTCTTGGCCGTTTAAACCGGCAAAATTAGCCGAGTTTTCCGCGATATAATTCATGTTAAGCAAGCCTGATACGGCCTTTTTGGGATGAAACTGCGCAAACACGCCATAGACTTCGCCAATATTACGGGCAAGCCCTAGCAAGCGATTACCATTAGGCGAAAAACCTGGCCATTGCGTGTAATCTTGTATCGAGGCATTCCATAAAAACGGATAACGCACAGGTACATCCGCCACTTTAATGTTTTCTGGAATTAGGTATGAAGGAGCTTGACCAATATCTAAACCGGTCAAGCGATTGAATATCATAGAAACCGCATCTAAGCGCCCTACACCCCAAGGCGATTGGGTAGGCAATGCTTTTTCCACTAAGGTGTGATACGGCAAAAACCAGTCGCTCACGTCAGTGCGTAACGCGTCTGCTTCGGGTTGGGTTGGCGTATGTCCTAAGACGCTGGTAGCAAATTCGGTAAATGCCGTTGAGTTATTTAATATGGTATCAACGGCGTGATCCAAATCGGCCATAAAGCCTTGCATGTCGCTTAGTGCGGGGCCGCCGTCAATCCGATAAGACGTACCGGAAACGTCAATTTGCCGAGTATGGCAAGCCGAACACGTCATGCCTATCGATTGTTCGCCACTTTTCTCTGCAGCAACAGTAAAACCGACCGGAACATTAGGTACTTTGCTGTTGGCATTAGGCAAATAACCATAACGGCTTAAGCTACGCGCCATAAATGGTTTGCCATTATCTTGTTTTAACGCTTGCATCCATTTTAACGGCATGATGCGCGAGCCTTGATCTTGGCGGTAATACAGTTGTCTTGTTGCGTCAGTCCAATCAGAGCCTTGATTGGTCATAACGATAGCCGCGCTTGTGCTTAGCGGCAAGACCACACTAGCGGTGAAAAGTATTGCGTTAGTAACGAGCGAAAACGCTGTAGTTTTTTTCATAATCATCTCCTGAGGGTAAAAACATCGCTTAATAAAGAAATGTTTTCACCGTCAGAAAATCTAACAGCGCACTGCAAGCAATTTACATTTTATTGATAGAGTTCACACGACGAACCATTAAATAAGTCAAAAAGCCGGTAATGACGATATTGAGCATGAAAAATACCGCGACTTCGACCGATACTTGCAAGACTGGATTAAACCAATGCGCAAACAGCAACAAGCAGATATAACCTAGCAGCGACAATAAGGTTTGCAACCAGATAATATGCGCACTAGGCGCGATTAACGCAGCACCCATAATTAAATACATGTAAATATTAATCGGTGCGCTTAAGGCGGCGGCATCACAAATAAAAATCAGCGTCACAGCGACTACGGTCACCCCCATACACGCATATACCCCTAAGCGTTGCCATTTTTCGCTAGCCAGTATTTTTTGCAAGCCATAAAAAAACACCGCTAAACCGATAGTTGAGGCCGTGAGTATGGTATGAAACACGCCTTGATGTCTAGGCAACTGTAACACCGACATGGCAAACAGATGCAAGCCATACATGCCTAGCAACACGCTATAACAACTCGCTAAAAACGGTTTTTGCCGCGCCCACTTCATAGCACATTGCCATAGGCTTAACGGTTTAGCGCGTATTGGTTCGTTTTGTAAAAACAGCGTTAAATCATCGGCTAAATCTTGCGCCGAAGCATAACGGTCAACCGGTTTTTTCATTAAACACTTCAGACAAATCGTCTCTAAATCTCGCGGAATCTCTGGATTAAGTTGTCTAGGCGCAATAGGGTCATCATGGCGTAGCATTTTTAACACCTCTAGCAAGTTGTTCGAGGCAAATGGCACGCGCCCGGTCAGCAATTGATACAAAATAACGCCTAAGGCATAAATATCACTGGCGTAACCGACGACGTCTCCGCTATCTGGGATTTGTTCAGGCGACATATAATGCGGCGTACCTAACATTAAGCCGGTTTTGGTCATCTTATGATGGGTTTCTAAATATTTTGCTAAGCCAAAGTCAGTAATTTTGACAACGGGTAGGGAATTTTTTAATGCGTTAAATTGGGATATGCGCGGCAAACCTTGATCTAAGGCCTGGTTAAATAAAATATTTTCCGGTTTTAAATCGCGGTGAATAATACCGCGTTGATGCGAATAATGAATAATTTCTGCCAGTTGTGCAATTAACGCCGCCGACCATCTAGGACATTGCGGTGCCGTGTCCATCACTTGTTGTAAGCCTTTAGCATCTAACAACTCTAGCGCAAGATAAACATGCCCTTGATACTCGCCAATTTGATAGATTTGCACAATTCCGGGATGTTGTAACGTGGCAATGGTTTCCGCTTCCCGGCGTAAGCGCTCGTGTTGTTCGGTATGCGCAAGATTGCCATTTAAAATGACTTTTAACGCGACTAAACGTTTTAAGCGTTGATCAAACGCCTTATAAACAACCCCCATGCCACCGCGCCCTAGTTCGCTAATAATGTCATAACCATCAATATGCGTTGGCACACTGTGTTGAATACTGGCTTCTGGGGATTTTTCGCGTACTAAGTCAACAAATGAGTCCGTTAACGAATCCGAACTCAGTAATTGATTACACGCGTCGCATTGAAACAAATGCGTTTCAATAGCGGCGGATTCGGCGTCGCTGAGTTTGCCCACCACAAATTGACGTAACTGTTCAATAGAAGGATGACTAAGCAGCTCTGACGTCAGCATCGTCAAATCATAAGACATAAATCATCTAGCCAGGTTTTGGCATCTTGCCGTAAACGCCGTAATACCCTGGACTTGGCGACATGCACCGAAGCAATAGAGACATTCATTTGTGCAGCCGTGTCTATGGCAGACATGTCGTCTACAACATGGAGTTTAAAAATAGTTAGCGTTTCGGGTTGGAAATGCTCAGCTAAGTTTTCTAAGAGAATTTGCACCACCACACGGTCATGCGCGAGATTAAATAAATAACTTTGGTTACTGTCCGCGTCTTCTAACTGTTCTAAGATTAAACTAAAGTTGGATAAATTGACTTCAGTGTTAGCTTTGCGTAAGTAGTTTCTAGCGATATTGACGGTGACTAAGCGTAACCAATTGCGAAAAGCCCCAATTCGCCCGTTATGCTCAAATGAGTCGATGTTTTCCAACAAAAATATCAAAATTTCTTGACTAATATCTTCAACATCAATACAGTTCGGCGCAACTATTGCTGAACAAAAAAGGGGTATACTGTAGAA
>CAWUNX010000068.1:0-11692 GCA_963923905.1 uncultured Methylocucumis sp. | reverse complement strand
TGGCGTCACTGTGAGCTTAAATGAAGCCGCGCAACATGCAGCAGACCTATTAAAACAAGCTAACCAGCCGGTGATGGGCGGTTGCGCTACCGACGTCAATGGTATGCGCGCGCTGTTAGCCTTAGCCGATGTCTGTGGCGCTGTCGTCGATAACGTCAATTTTTCTGGTGCGCGTAATAATTTGTTAGCGTTGCAAGATTCAGGCTGGATGAATACAACGTTAGCCGAAGTCAAAAATCGTTGTGATTTATTGTTAGTGGTTGGCTGCGATTTAGAAACGTTTGCGCCGCGCTTTTTTGAGCGTTACTTATGGACTGATGCAATGTTTTTATCGGATTCATCCAAACGCAAGCTGGTTTATTTAGGTGCAACACCCAGCCCTGCGGCAGCAAAAAGCGATTCTGTCACCGTTTATCCTTGCGCAACTGAAGAGTTGCCTGACGTATTAGCGGTGTTAAAAGCCTTAGTAAAAAAACAGCCGATTCGTTGCGACAGTGTTGCCGGTATTAAGGTGGCTGATTTAGCGGCTATAGCTGAGCAGTTAAGACAAGCTCATTATAGCGTAGTGACTTGGGCGGCTGGCGCATTAACCTATCCACATGCCGAATTAACGGTGCAAGCGATTGCGGATACCGTGAAAGAATTAAACAATCAAGGCACACGCTGTTCGGGCTTACCCTTAGCGGGCAAGGAAGGCGACCAAACCGCAAACCAAGTGTGCGGTTGGACTACCGGTTATCCGGCACGAACCAGTTTCCATCGTGGCTATCCCGAATATGACCCGTTTCTATTCGATACCAAAGCCATGATAAAAAACGGTGAAGCCGATGCTTTAGTTTGGGTTCATGCATTTAACAGCGAAACAATCCCACCTGATACCCAATTACCTACGATTGTTATCGGACGCTCAGGCATGGAGTTTAAGCATGAGCCAGATGTTTACATTCCTGTTGGCACACCCGGCATCGATCACGCCGGACATGCTTACCGTATGGATAACGTCGTTGCTATCCGCTTGAAAAAGTTGCGTGACTCAGGGCTGCCTAGCACGGCTGAGGCGCTTAATGCAATTGAATCGGCACTCAGTCTCTTAAGTTAGTAATAGGCAAGTGGCTGAGTCAATCATGACCCTAATTACCGAGCTTGAGCAACTCGATTTAAACCAAACTTATAGCTATGCCGATTATTTAACTTTGCAGATACAAGAAGCTACACCGTTTGATGTTAGGTTATACGATAGAAAAAAATCCCTATTAAAAAATCAAGACATACATACCGTAGTGCAGCCCGATATTTGTGTCGTGTGTCAGCCAGAAGAAAAGCTCGATAAACAAGGTTGTAACGGCGCACTCGATTGGATTATTGAAATACTTTCCAAAGGCACAGCCAAACGAGACGTACATGTCAAATATCAGCTATATCAAGAAAGCGGCGTCACGGAATATTGGCTAGTCTTTCCTGGCGATCAAATCATCGACCAATTCGTGCTCAATGATTCCGGCAAATATGAATTAAAACAAAAGTACACCCATGATGATATAGCCATACCGTATTTATTTCCTGAACTCGCCATGGATGTGAATGAGATATTTGATACGTGGGCGGGAGGATTGAGCTAGGTTTAAGGTTAGAAATTCAAAATGTCTGGCAAACCTATCGCACCCTATCGCCAAGTATGGGAGAAGAATTTTCCGCCTGTTATATTACAAGCCGCGCTAGGCAATGCAAAGAACAACCCTAGCTATGAACAAGCAAAAGCAGGTGAAATTGAAGCCGCACTATTACTTGCCAGTGATTTAGTAAATGATGCCGCCATTCAAAAAATAGCAGACCTGATAGGCGATAAAATACCGTTGCTTATTCCTGTTCATGCAGAAGAAGCTATTAGCATTAACCGTATTCCCCTAGCTTATGCGCTAGTGATTGCCGCTAAACTTAATTTGAGCGTTGAATTAAATATTGTTCAGGCGGCTAAAGTAAGTAGAACTGGAACAGATGGGTTTTCCAGGTTGGCGTTCCCGCCACCTTTTGCCGGAGAACCAAGCATGCAAGCAAATTGTGCGGTCATAATTGATGACACTTTAACCCAAGGTGGGACATTAGCTAATTTGAAAGGGTATGTCGGGCAATTTGGCATCAACACTTTATTGGCCACTACCTTAACAGGTAAAAATTATTCATGTGTTTTGGCGATAACAGAAGAAACATTAACAAACTTAAGAGGCAACTATAATGAACTCGAATCTTGGTGGATTAACTTCTTCGGTTACGGATTCGACTGCCTTACCGAATCTGAAGCCCGCTATATCCTCAACTCAAAGAAGGATGCTGACTTCATTAGAAATAGAATTATTGCAGAAAGACAAAAGGGACTCTTTTGACAAAATGCTTAGGTTGCTACCCGAATTAAACAAAAAACACAGTGATAAATGATAATACTAAAAGACGAAATACTTAGTTGGTCTAAAGAAATTACAAACAATATTTCTTGGGATTGCCTTAGAAAAGATGAAGCAGAAGTCTTAGAGGAAAAAGGGTCTTTTATATACGCTGTATTTAATAACCAAGACGAATGTCTTTATGTTGGGGAGACTGGGGTTTCATTACAAGACAGGTTCAAAAGAAATGGTAATGCTGCACATTGCAGGAAATCCTGGTACAAGGAGGTCATAATAGTTAAGTATTGTAGATGGGAGCTTGATGATCTCCCTGCAAACGAGAGAAAGCTGTTAGAGCAAGCTATTTCTTTAGTGTTAAAGCCGAAACATTACGGTCTTCCGGGAAGACCATCTAAAATCTCTTAAGAGTTATTAGATTGCGTCATAGACAGCGTACCGTACTAACCAAATCACAATATGTATTTTAAGGAATCTCAATGCTAATCAAACTCACAGGCGGCACACTCTACGACCCCGCTGTCGGCATAGCCGGACAGCAACAAGACTTATACATCCAAGATGGACGCATCATCAATCCACCTGCGGATGCCATGCCCGATAAAGAATACGATTTAAAAGGCAAAGTGGTGATGTCTGGCGCTATCGATATGCATACCCATATCGGTGGTGGCAAAGGCAATATCGCGCGTACCTTATTACCCGAAGATCATAGACAAGACCCTGTACCACGCACCCATATTTGCCGCTCCGGTTGTGGTCATGCCATGCCGAGTACGTTTGTGACCGGTTATCGTTATGCTGAAATGGGATATACCGCTGCATTTGAGCCGGCAGTATTGCCGATTAATGCGCGACAAGCGCACATGGAAATGGGCGATGTACCTATTTTGGATAAAGGCGGTTATGTCATGTTGGGCAGCGACGATTATTTGCTCAGAATGTTAACAGCAAAAAAAGACCAGAAAGCGATTAACGATTATGTCGCCTGGACGATTAATTCAGCTAAAGCCATAGGCGTGAAAGTGGTTAACCCAGGTGGGATTAATGCGTTTAAATTCAATCAACGTAAATTGGATTTAGATGAGCAAAACGCGCATTATGGAGTCACCCCTAGGCAGATTTTGCAAGTGTTGGCAACGGCGGTCAAAGAGTTAGGTGTCAGCCATCCATTACACGTTCATGGCTGTAACTTAGGTGTACCCGGTAATATGCAAACTACATTGGATACCATACAAGGCATAGGCGGCTTACCTATGCACTTAACGCATATTCAATTTCATAGTTACGGCACGGAAGGCGACTTCAAATTCTCATCGGGCGCGGCGCAAATCGCCGAGGCTGTGAACAGCAACAAAAATATTACCATAGACGTAGGCCAAATTTTATTCGGTCAAACCGTCACGGCGTCGGGTGATAATATGCGCCAACATGCCAATCATAAACATGCTAGCCCGAACAAATGGGTGACTATGGACATTGAGTGTGACGCCGGCTGTGGTGTTGTGCCGTTTAAATACCGCGACCAAAACTTTGTCAATGCTTTGCAATGGGCGATTGGCTTAGAAACCTTTTTATTAGTCAACGACCCGTGGCGAATCTTCTTAACTACCGATCATCCTAATGGCGCGCCGTTTACCAGTTATCCGCATTTAATCCGCTTGTTAATGGATAAAAGCTTTCGTAACGATATGTTGGCAACGTTGCATCCTGAAGCACAAAAAATGACCACGTTGGCCTCGATAGACCGCGAATATACGCTAGAAGAAATTGCGATTATGACCCGCGCTGGTGCTGCTAAGTTAATAGGCTTAACAGACCGTGGCAGTTTAGCACCGGGTAATTGGGCGGATATTACGGTTTATACCAATAATGCTAACCGAGAAGCTATGTTTGAAAAGCCGGATTATGTGTTCAAAGACGGTGAATTAGTGGTCGTGGATGGTCAAGTGGTAGCGACTAAATGGGGCACAACGCATACCGTTAAACCTAATTTTGACCCATCTGTGGAAAAAGGCCTAAAAGACTATTTTGACCGCTACTTGACGATGAAATTAGGTAATTTCAAGATTAGCGATGATGAGATTACTGAGGATGGGCGGGGGAGTATTACAGTGCATCAGTTACGCACCTAAAATAACGAGAGTTAAAATGCCAATGCTAACATTTGATACCTATGCGTTCATCCGCAAACTAAAAGAATCTGGGATATCGGAAGAGCAGGCACGGGCGCAAGTGGAGGCGCTCAGCACGGCTTTTGAACAATTTCAGGGCGGAACGCATTTTTCAGAGTTAGCGAACAAACATGATGTCAGAGAGTTAGAATTAAAAATTGAGTTAGTTAGGGCTGAACTAAAACGAGATATGGCGGAAACCAAGGCCGAATTAATACGCTGGATTATCGGTGTCGGTTTTTTGCAAACCGCATTGATTACCAGCTTAGTGCTGTCATATAGGATTTAGAGAGAAAAAATGGATCATTTGCTGAATTCGCCAAAGTTACAAATAAAAGACATAGTGTATGTATGGCCTATTTTCAATGGGCAGCTAGTTTTGACAGCATAAAATGGGTGCAGATAATCGTCCGCTTATTAAGCGAAAAATATGAAGATTAATTATTGGGCTAAAATACTGACATAAAAAATGGAGCAAAGTATGCCAACCACCATTCTTGCAGAAACCGCTGCCAGTCTTGCTGAACTAAAAAATAATCCGTTGGCGACAGTAGCCTCAGGTGAAGGTTTTCCGGTGGCAATTCTTGACCATAATGAACCTGCTTTTTACTGCATTCCGGCTAAAGCTTATGAATTATTAATGGATAAGCTCGAAGATGCTGAATTGGCTACTATTGTGCAAACGAGAAAACATCAACCGGAAATAGATGTGGCTTGGGATGAGTTTTAAGCTTCGTTTTAAAGAACAAGCCCTACAAGAATGGCAACCTTGAGCCTAATATCGGTGAGCAGTTTGCTAAAAAATTGCACACTCTGAAAGAAAATCCGCGCATAGAAAGTGCGAGGCTTGATGGCCTTAAGAACTGCTACAAAATCAAGCTTCGTAAAGCGGGTTTCAGGTTAGTTTATGAAGTACGTGACCAAGAGCTAGTCATTTTAGTAGTGGCAATTGGTAAACGGGAGCGCAACGCAGTTTATAAAGCAGCGGCAAAGCGGCTATAACCAGACGCCTTGTAGGCTCTCATTCTACTAAAACAGGCAAAACCATGCGATTAGATGAAATAATCCAACAACATGCGAAAACATTATCCCCGGCACACCAAGCGGAAGTGTTTGACTTTGTTTTATTTTTAGAACAAAAGCAAACGCAGGCAGCCAATCGGATTGAGCAATTGGATGCTGGCGACATTCAAACTGAGATGAGTGACTTCCAAAAGTTTTTGCTCGACAGCCCGGAAATGACCGACGAAGAATATCAAGCCATTGCAGAAAAAAGGGAACATCTTAAGCAATGGATTTGATTTGTTTGGACACCAACGTGCTTATCGCCCATAAACGGGCGAAGAAAGCGGATAAAGATAAAACCTTACTTTATCAACTTTCTACGCAAGGCTATCGTTTCGCGGTTTCAAGCATCACAGTTTACGAATTATTGCGTGGTGATAATCAGGATGAAGACCGCTACTGGAAAACGATTTTTGCCAATATGGAAATCTTGCCTTTCGACCCCAGTTGTGCAGAGCAAGCGGCAATAATTTATAAAGACTTACAACAAAAAGGCCAGCTAATCGAAGCGGAAGATTTATTTATTGGTGCAACCGCCGTGTATCATCAGTTAAAACTGGCAACGTCTAATCTGCGGCATTTTATGCGGATTATAGGATTGGAATTTATTCCTCAGCAATAAAAGCTGGCCTAAAACAAAAACACATCAACAAAGAGCAACCCCCATGATTATTAACGGAGTAACCATAGACGCCACTTTCGCGGAAGCATTTCCGATGAAGGCGACGCGCGCTATTATCACGGCGCAAAATGAAAAATGGGCACTGATCGCCGCGCAAGCGATGACAGGCTTTGCAACCTCGGTCATTGCTTGTGGCTGTGAAGCCGGTATTGAGAGGACTTTACGTCCAGATGAAACACCCGATGGTCGCCCTGGCGTTTCGGTTATGATTTTTGCAATGGGCGGTAAAGGTTTAGCGAAACAATTAGAAACCCGTGCCGGGCAATGCGTGCTCACTTCGCCGACTTCAGCGTTGTTTGCCGGTATTGATAGCGATACTAAAATTCCTCTGGGGAAAAATCTACGCTATTTTGGCGATGGTTTTCAAATCGCTAAAGTGATTAACGGTAAACGTTATTGGCGTATTCCGGTAATGGACGGTGAGTTTTTAGCTGAAGCGACTACGGGTCAAGTTAATGCGGTCGGTGGGGGTAATTTTTTAGTGTTAGCCGAGTCGCAGCCACAAGCTCTGGCAGCTTGCGAAGCCGCTATTGATGCGATGAAACAAGTTCCCAATGTGATTATGCCGTTTCCAGGCGGTGTCGTGCGTTCGGGTTCTAAAGTCGGCTCTAAATACAAAGCATTAAATGCGTCGACTAACGATGCTTTTTGCCCTACTTTAAAAGGCATGACCCAATCCGAATTGCCGGCTAACTGCGAATCGGTAATGGAAATCGTCATTGATGGTTTGACGAAAGAAGACATTGATAAAGCGATGCGTGTAGGCATACAAGCGGTTTGTAACTTAGGTGCAGAGCATGGTATTACTCGCATTAGTGCCGGTAATTATGGCGGTAAATTAGGTCCGTTCCACTTTCATTTACAGGAGATTATGGCATGAGTGCTTTGACATTGACGTTAATACATCGGCCTGAACAGCGCGTTGATATGTCGCCTCTGGTGTGCCATAAGTTACACGGCTTAACGCCGGTGGAAATTGCGGCGTTGGAATTACAAAGCGGTAGGCGCAAGCTAAGAGTGGATGAATTATTTGATGTATCTGGCTTTGATACGACGCAACTTATTATTAAAAATAGCTCGCATAAACTCGATTATATTGGCAAAGAGCTGGATGGTGGCGAAATTCAGGTTGAAGGCAATGTCGGTGCTTATTTAGGCTTAGGCATGAAGAGTGGTTCGATTAAAGTCGTTGGCGATACTGACATCTATGCGGGTTGTGAAATGAAAAAAGGCTATCTGGAAATAACCGGGGATACGGGCGATTTCCTAGGTGGTGCATTACCAGGCAATAAAATGGGTATGCGTGGCGGTTTGATTTTAGTTAAAGGCAATGCCGGCGCGCGTGTCGGTGACCACTTGCGACGTGGTATGATTTTAATCGAGGGTAATACGGGCGATTATTGTGGTTCGCGTATGATTGCCGGAACGATTGCTGTGATGGGACAAACAGGTCGTTTTTTAGGTTATGCCATGCGCAGAGGTACGTTGTTGTTATGGCAACAACCTGAGCTCTCAGCGAGCTTTAATGATTGCGGCAGCCATACCTTAGCCTTTTTACCGATGGTGTTTGACTCACTAGCGCATTTAGATTCGCGTTTTGCTCATGTCGGAGAATCCTTTAATCGCGTACAGCGCTATGCGGGGGATATGGCTGAAATAGGCCGTGGCGAGGTTTTGGTTAAGCGATAACCTGTTGTTTAAGGCACCCGCTTTTGGTTTTTTTACCAGTATTTATTCATCCGGAATTCAGGGTGGACGCTTAAGCTATTAAGCATTCGTTTAAAAACAGGTGGGTGTCATGACTCAGTTTAGGTTTTACTATTTTTTTTATGCATTAATAGCAGTGTTAAGCGGGTGTACTTATTACCCTCAGCGTGCTGTTTATCACTCAGGTTATTACAGTAGTGGTTACGCGGCTCCGTATGTGGTGCAGCGTAGCTACTATGGCGCACCAGGGTATTATAGTCGCGGCTATTATGGCCCGAGTTTTAATTATTACTCGTACACAGCACCTAGGCCAAACATCTATTATTATGACCATGATGAGCATCACCACGATGACCATGATGACGACCATCATCATGGCAATGGCCATAACGATAAGCCACGCGATTTTAGTCAGCAATTTCCTGGTCAACATCTACACAGTGGTCGACCTGATAAACAGCCCCAAAACCTGCGTTCCGATAATGCTATGCAGAACCGCCCTAATCGCCGCGACTACGGCATAAATCAAGGTCGTACCCAGACTTATCGGCAAGACCACTTTTCTAATCGTCGTTAGCAGAGACAGTTTCCAAAGTGTATGGGATAATTAGTGTCTTTTAACATTCTGTATGCTTACTTATTCCCGATTATTGCTAGCGAAAAAAACGTGGTTATCCCTTCATCGATGGATGGGGCTAATAGTCGGATTCTGGTTTGCTATTTTAGGGTTGACAGGAAGCATAAGTATTTACCGTGCCGAATTAGACGCTTTACTTAATCCTGAACTCGTTATATCAGCAAGCCCAGACCAACATTACCAATCGTTAGATAAAATCATCGCGACTATTCACCAACGCCATCCTAGCCGCTACGGTGCTTGGACGTTGGAAATGCCAAAATCAAACAACGATGTGCTGACGGTTTGGTACGATAAACCGCAAGAAACCTATTTTGATTATTATGCGCCGTTAATGGTGTCGGTAAATCCTTATACCGGCGAAATCATTAGCGAACGCTTTTGGGGGCAAACCGTTACCACATGGATATTGGATTTACATACCCAGCTAAGATTAGGCGGGTTAGGTTGGCAAAGCGTCGGGTTATTGGGAATCCTGATGTTTATTTCGATAGCGACAGGGGTCTATTTATGGCGGCCTAGTCTTAATGAAATCAAACGCGTTGTTGTTTTACGCCAGTTATCTTTAATTCAATTCTTTTTTTTAGCTCACAAACACATTGGTTTATTGGTTTCGCCGTTGCTGTTAGTACTGATTTTTACCGGTGTGCAACTTAGTTTTCCCAAATTGCTTCCTGCGCTGATTGGCAGTGAAGAGCTGAGTCATGGCAATAATGGACAAACCGTGTTAAGCACGGCAAAGCCGAATAACAAACCGGTACGCCTAGACGAAGCCGAATTTATTGCTAGAGCACCGTTTCCGAATGCAGAAGTCAGGCGAATCACTATACCTGTCGGCGAAACAGGCGCTTATCGAGTCAATTTAAGACAAAGCAATGAATTAAATCATAGTCATCCTATGACAATGGTATGGCTAGATCGCTGGAGCGGTCATATTAAAGACGTTCAAAATCCTAATAGCTTTAGTTTCGGACAGTCCTTATTGACCTGGCTATGGCCTGTGCATACCGGCGAAGCGTTTGGCGCGACGAGTCGATTGTTATGGTTTATAACAGGGTTATTACCTGGCTATTTATATGTGACTGGTTTGATGCATTGGCTGCATAAACGCCGCTGGGTTAACGATAAAACCGTTGATGTCATTGCTTGCGGACGTCAGATTAGATATAACAGCGTTAAAATAATGGCTTGGCTTATGGCTACCATCAAAGCTTATACGCCTAAATGTCAAGCAAAGCTCAATGACTGGCGACGAAAATTAGGCAAGTTAGTTCAGTCAGTTAAGTAGCAATAATACAGCTTAGTTAGTTTAAATTAGAGGAATCTTCATGCTCAATAAAGTCACGTTAATCGGTAATTTAGGTGCAGACCCCGATGTGCGCTATATGCCAACCGGTGGTGCAGTTACTACGCTTAGCTTAGCGACGACCCGACGTTGGAAGGATAAACAAACCGGAGAAAGAAGAGAAGCCACCGAATGGCATCGAGTGGTGTTATTTAGTCCTCTCGCTGAAATAGCAGGAGAATACCTACGCAAAGGACGACAAGTGTATATTGAAGGCCGCTTGCAAACACGAAAATGGCAAGGGCAAGATGGACAAGACCGCTACACAACCGAAATAGTCGCCGGGGAAATGCACATGCTTGGAAATCGTGCCAGTGGTACTGGCGATTTTGCTAGCGAGCATAGTAGCACTGAGTATAGCAATCCTGCACCTAGGTCAACAGCAACTCCATCATCAGCACCACCTGCCGGAAATTCCGGCATGATGCCGCCTCCACCGCCTTCCTATGATGATTTTGATGATGATATACCGTTTTAAACTATGCCTTTAGAAAATCAGTGCGGAAGCCTAATTCCATGACTCCTATGCGCGTGCTACGCGTTGTTTTAAATGGGGGATTACTGAGGTAAATATTTAAAGCTACCTTTGCGGATATTAATAAATGCAAGCTCTGGTAAGCTAAATAAAAGTCCCGTTCCGCCTAAACTAAGATTTTTACCACTATCAAAAGGCCATGTTAGAACGCCTAGAAGGCTCTGGCTTATGCCTGCTGCGGTATTGGTTGCGCCAAATATAGGGCGTAATAATGCATAGTCGTCGCTAAAGAAAATAAAAAAAGCATCATCGTCGTGGTAATGATAAAGTGTAGAGCTTAGCGTATTGCTCTCACGTATTGCCGTTAATAGTGGCGATTGGTCTTTTGATAATTGCTCTAGCGTAAGTTGACGATAAGATGCTAGCTCTGTTTGTATGTTGAGTTGGAAATGCTTGTCTAAGTTGATGTAGGCTAAGTAAGGTATAAATGGTTGATGGTTAGCGGTATTGTCGATGAGCTTAAATAATTCGGTGACGCAGTTTTTGTCTAATAAATGATAAGACTGCTGTTGCTTGAGTGTCGCTAGTGTTTGTTGTCTAACACTAGACAACTGATTTAACATGCTATTAATAGTGCTTTGCGTTAAGTTAGGGGAGGGTAACTGTTTCAATAGTAAGCCTTTTTCTGGTAAAAGCTTAATATGAGTGATTCGGATAGGTTCTGAGTCTGGCTTTTGTAATTCTGCATAGCGATTGCCTGCTTGTTCTAACTGACTATAAGCACGCTCCAACATCAAGTTTGGTTGAATAAACCGTTCTTTAGCTTTGTTGAAATCGACTGCGGCGTTATTTTTTAGTTGCTCAAATTGTGCTCGGTATTGTTGGCGCTCATGCGCTGTGCTTATTGCGCTCCCATCGGCAAACGTATCGACAAAATGCCAGTGTTGCGTGGCTAAACTATGATTGATTGCGAGCCAGCGTGCCAAATTAACGAAGAGTCGTTGCCCAAGTCCTGGGCTATCGCTAGATAACTGTTCGACGATGGTTTTTTGTAATAGCCGTTTTAGTTGGGCTAACTGTTGATATTCTGACGGGCTGATAATTTGTGTCGGTGTTAAGTTAATCAGCGCCTCTGGGCTAAGCGGTCGTGCTTGTAATATACTCCACGCGCTTAGCTTTTCGGTTTATACTTCAGAAAAGTCGCCCAACAA
>CAWUNX010000067.1:0-11733 GCA_963923905.1 uncultured Methylocucumis sp. | reverse complement strand
CTTTATCCGATTTGATTCGGGCTGCGAACACCTGTGGGTAATGAGAAGTTACCTTTTTCCCTTCTTTTTTTATAAGTTTCCCTGCCATGTCTGTTTCCTTAGGCTTTATGATTTCGTTTAAGCTTTAATCTCAAAAGAGAGAAGTAATGTCCATCTTTTTCTTTACGGCTGTCATAAAATTGAGGTTGCACCCGGTTTAAAAGACTAGCCACTTAGCGGGTAGTCCATTGCACCGAGTTAACGGTAGTGATTAACCAATTCCGATAAATACCTTAGCGAGTCGTAAACCACCGACTGCTCAACGCCAAAGTCTAACAAACAAGCAATGTCATTAACCCCGGCTTTAATCGCTGCATCGACGATTTGCCGGGCATCGCTAACCGTACCGAATAACGCACCGGTTTTAAAATAGCGCTGGTAAGCATAATCTAGCATTTTCGCTTTTTCGGCTTCACTAGGCGTAATACCACCGGATTGTTGGACTGCGGCCTCTACATGCGCATCGAGTGCGCTTTTAATGTATTGTTTAAACGGTTGTTCTACTGCATGTTGCACGGCCTCTACCGAGGGAAGTACTAAGGTATGTAGCATTAACGTTACTATGCCTAATGCGGGGTCTAAGCCAACATCAGCGCGCGCTTGTCGGTACAGCGCTATTTTTTTCGCCATAGCCTCAAGATTATTACCATATAACATGGTGAACACGTTATAGCCTTGCCTACCCGCATGAATAAAGCCTTCATCGTTTTGCGTGACTAATAACCACACCGAGATTTCTTTTTGTACCGGTCTTGGGTAGCAAGTAATGGGGATTAGCTCGCCGCCAGGCCCTGGAAACGCAACGGTTTCACCGCGCCATAAGCGTTGAATAATGGGTATGGTTTCGCTGCATAGCTGCCGCCGGTCGTGGTAATTGTCAGGCGCTAAGATAAAATCCGCTTTATGCCAACCGGAGCCAAAGCCTAAATCCACCCTACCGCCGGATAACACGTCATTCATTGCCCACCACTCGACGACTTCTGTGGGATGATGTAAGGGTAGCGAAATACCAGCAGTTCTGAAACGAATGCGCTGGGTTTGTGGAATTAAATACGCCGCCGCAACGGCTGAATTGGCATAAATCGAACCGAACTCATGAAAATGCCGCTCGGGCAAATACACTGCTGTAAAGCCTTCTCGGTCGCCATATAAGGTGAGTTCACGCATAAAGGCATATTTTTCCGCATCCGTTAACTCTTTTCTGACATCGGAAAAAAACAATAAACTAAAGCTAATTTTTTGAGTTTGTGGCTTGCTGGCTAAGCCTAATAATTCAGCGACCGTCGTCATACATTAGCCTCTTGGGCTTGTAAATGCGCGGCCAAGGCAGTTATGGTCGCATAATCAATCAGCCAACGCGGTTTTATGGGTTGCCCTAAACGCTTTTCTAAACGCGTCGCGAGCACCATAGCCGTAATCGAATCTAGCCCATAGTTTTGTAAGGGCTGAGCGACATCGACCTGCTCTAGTTTTAATACCTCAACAACAGTATCGGTAACTGTTTGCAGTAATGAGTTTTCTCGCGTAGGCGTTATGGCAAACTCATCGTGAAACATCAGCGCATAAATTCGCTGTATCAACTCGGGTGCTAAGGTTTTTAACTCGTCTAAGTCGATCAGCGCAGTTAATCGGTTTATATCAAACGCATAACCTTGACGCTGTTCGTGTTCCCATTGAGTTAATTGACTAATTAAGGTTTGTAACTGTTGCGACTGTTTAGTCACATTGACCGTTAATAACGTAGATTGCTGTTCGGCAAAGACTGTTTCATCGATGAATGCTGGGAATACCCAACCGCGTTTACCGCTGGCTAATACCGACGCAAACAAATATCGCCCTTCATTATTGCTAAACGTTTTCAAGCCTAAGCCCTGGAAAAGCTGGTCAACACTGTTACGCCTAGCTTCGCATAACCGCGTAATCGCGCCGGTTTGCCGCCAATCAGACCACGATACTGATAGATAAGGCTTACCACGCGCAGCATGATACGCCATAAAAAAGTCTACATACGCATTCGCTAACGCATAATCAGCCGCACCGCGCGCCAGTTTCGGCAGCACGCCGGTTAACGATGTCACGGCTAACATAAAATCTAGCTTATCGTGTTGGAATAATTGATGCAGGTTTTCTATGCCGGTTATTTTGGGCTCAAATACCGCTTGTGCGCCGTTTAAGTCTTTTTCGATAAAACCAGGTTTCGTTGCATCCGAATACACACCGGCACAATGGATAACGCCTTTAATTTCACCGAGTTCTTGTCTTATCGTCGTGAAATACCGTGTTAACGGGTCTAGCTCGGTTAACGGTATCGTCACTACCCGGCTACTAGGTGCTTTAGCCAACACGCGTTGTAGCGCAAGCAGTTTATTTTTCAGTGCTGCATCCGACGTTTCGAGAATAATGCGTGACCAATCGGACGGCGGCGGCAATGACGTAACGCCTAATAACACTAAATGCTTAGCACCTTGCTCAGCTAAAAATTCTGCTAATTCCAAACCAATGCCACGCGTGGCACCGGTAATCACATACACACCGGTTGGCGATAACGTGAGTCTAGGTGACGTAGGTAACGGTTGCTCTGTGAGCAAATAAGGCACATAACGCTGACCGGCACGATAACATAGCTCTGTATGCTCAGGTTCAGTCATACATTCAGCCATCAGGTGTTGCCATAATGCCTGAGCGTCTTGCCAAAGCGTGGCATCAATATCGATATGTTTAGCCTGAACATGCCGATATTCGGCGCTAAGCATTTTAACCAATCCCGCCCAGCTAGCACCGGCTAGGCTTGGGTTTGAGTTTTGGTAAGTCTGTAAGCCTAGGGTTAGATAAACCAGTTTTAACGCGGGGCTATGAGCGATTAAATTTTGGTATAACAACCATTTATAACCCGGCTCGCTGCTATGTTGTTTAGGTTGAAGAAAACAATCAGTTAAATCAATGACAAAGCGAATATCTTGATAACTTGCCACATCAACATCAAACGGCTGCACACTGTCCACTACAATAACCCGTTGCGCTGATGCAGTGACACCTAACCAGGTGTTAACGATAGCTAATGACTCTGAATTGACTAAATACAAACCCTGATTTGCGGTAAATACAGCGGCGTGTTCTGTAAGCGCCAAGTGTCGCCAATGTTTAGCAATAAAATAACCAGGCGATTCGCTGGCTACTACTGCGTTCTCGTTATCACGTTCTGCAGGGGAATGCTGCTCGGGCTTTACGGTTTGCAATGCGGCAATTTGCGGCGCGATTTTTAACCAACGCTGCTGTTGCCGGTAAGCAATTTGTGTAACGCCAGATGTTAATGGTGACTCTACGTCATAAGCCAATAACTCACTGAATAACACTTGCATGGCGGATTGTTCTGATACACCCTCGATAGCGACGATATGCCAAGCATGATGGGTTAGAGCGGCTTGTTGATAAAGTGCTTCTGCGTCTGTTGCCGTAACGCATAGCACCTGTACCGGTTGTGAGCAATTGTTTAATGCGTCAAACAACGCTGAGCGAGTATTAGCACAATCAATTAACAGCAGCAGCGGATAGGCTGTGCCTTTAGTATTTTGCTTGGCTATGCAATAGCTTAACGTTAACCCTGGCGTAACACCTGAGGCATCATTGATTTGGTTGATGAATGTTTGATATGCGGCTTGTTCCTCTGCATCAGCGACAACGGCCAAACATTTTAAGCGACTGATTAACGCAATACGTTGCGCCCAATCATAGTTAGGCAACGGCGCTAGCTGCCAATCCGCTAGCGAAGTAGTGACTGGTTTTTCTTGGTTTTTTGCAGGCCAATACGCTTTTAACGCAAACGGATGACCTGGTACATTAGCTAACCGTCTGATAACACGGTTAGCATAACAACGCTGCCAATCAACCACGGCACCGTTCACCCAATGCTGAGCTAATTCGCGTTGGTCATTAGTGTTACTTATGTTTGTCGATTGGCTACCGTCAATCTGACCATAAAAACAAGCTAGATGCTTAGTATGGGGCTGTTGATAAAAGACGATTAAGCCTTGTTTTAATTGGTCGGCATTGCTAGCAATAACCGCTAAACGCTGATTAAACTCGGCGCGACCTGTTTGCAGCGTATACGCTAACGCGGTTAAGTTAAGCTCGGTTTCAACGTTTAGATAGCTATATAAATTTTTTGCATAATCAATCAGTTGATTTAAGGATTTCGCCGATAACACAAAGGCTAACGGCTGCTGAAGCGTTTCTATCGGTGTTGGGCTAGCACAATAATCACTGAAAACCACATGCGCATTGCTACCGCTAAAACCAAATGAACTCACCGCCGCATAACGAGGTTCAGTGCTTTTAGGCCATGCCATGCCCTTATCGCTAATATAAAACGGCGTGTTAGCTAGTTGAATATGCTCGTTAAGCTCACGATAATGAATCGTAGGTGGAATGTACTGTTGTTGTAGCGCCAGTAAGACTTTAAGCGAACTGGCGATACCGGCTGCCGTTGCGATATGACCGATATTACTTTTAACTGAACCTAAGGCACAGTATTGTTTACTCTTTACATCACTAAAAGCTGTGCGTAAGCCATCGATTTCTATTGGGTCACCTAGCTGTGTACCGGTGCCATGCGCTTCTAACATCGTAATCGTTTCAGGATTAAGTTGAAAACGCTGTTGCACCTGTTTGATTAAATCGGCTTGAGCCTCAGGATTCGGTGCGGTAATGCCGTTGGTTTTACCGTCTTGATTAACACCCCAGCCACGAATCACACCGATAATCGGGTCACCATCACGCTCAGCTTCTTCTAAGCGCTTTAACAATACCGCGCCTACCCCTTCGCCGGGTACAAAACCATTAGCACGACTATCAAAGGCATAGCAACGGCCATCGGGCGATAACATGCCGGATTGACTCATTTTAATGTGAATCTCAGGCCCCGTAATCACATAAACACCACCGGCAATGGCTAACTCACAATGACCTAAGACTAAGCTATCGCAAGCTTGTGCTAATGCTACTAACGCCGATGAACACGCTGTATCTATCGCTAAGCAAGGCCCTTTTAAATTGAGGTAATACGCAATACGCGCCGGTAATAATGCCGGGGATTCACCTAATAACGCCGCTGCCGTTAAACCTTGCTCGTGTAATAACTTCGCATAATCACCTTCTTCACAGCCAACAAACACGCCACACGACTGGCCGGACAAGCTCAACGGGTTAATGCCTGCATTTTCTATACATTGCCAGCTCGCCATTAAAAATAAGCGTTGCTGAGGATCCATTAATTCGGCTTCATAAGGTGAGATATTAAAAAATAACGGATCGAATAACGCCGCCGTGTTTAACACGCCCATACGCGGACAAACCGTTTTGCCAGGTGTTTGCCGGTCGCGATGGTAATACGCCTGTATATCAAATCGTTCTGGTGGAATTTCAATCACACAATCGTTACCTTGGGCAAGATTCTGCCAATAGGCTGCTAAGTTTTCCGCTTGTGGGAATTGTCCAGCCATGCCAATCACGGCAATAGCGGGTGGCTTGGGTTTATCAGGCTTTATTATTGGCGCTATGAGTTGTGAAATTACAGTGGTAATTGGTTTAGCAGAAAAAACGCGTAGTAATTCAGGTGTCAGTGCCGCTGTTGTAGGTGCAGGCTCAATAAGTAGCGCAGGCTCATCAGCGGGTTCAAACGTTAATACATTGTCTTGATGACAACCCTCTTGATGACAGCTCGCACGGACAAACGCACTGAATGCCAGTAAATTTGGATGGCTATAAATACTAGTCGCACCCAACTCTAAACCAAATTGCTTATTGAGCTTGCGAATCCAGGTCACGGCGCTAATCGAATCCATGCCTAAATCGATAAATGCCGCGTGCTCATCGATTTGCTCAGCAGGTAAATAGAGTTCAGCGGCTAATGTTTGCCGTAATTGCGTCAATAGCGTGTCGCTTGCTAGTGCCGGTTTGGTAGTTGGTTTAGTATCAACTAACCCAGTTAGAAACTCGGCAAACGCTGTGAGCTGCGGGTAGCGATAAATGAACGTTGCTTCCAATTGAAGTCCGAAACGTTTGTTTAGTTTCCGAATCCAGGTCACGGCGCTTATTGAATCCATACCTAAATCGATAAAGACCGCCATCGGGTCAATCGCATCGGACTTTAAATACAGCTCTTCTGCTAAACTCGCGCGCAACTCATTAAACAACTCATTACTGCTAGGTTTAGGCATTGCAGGCTGAGCTTTTAAACCATAACTGGGAGTGCGGTTATTATTGGCGTCGCTTAAACTTTGAGCAAAATGCTGGCTAATCTTCGCGATAACGTCAGGATTATGGACAAAGGTTTTATCATGCATAGCCAGTTCTTGCGCAAATACCGTAAACAATTGTTGACGCAAAACCTGTACACGTTGCTGCTTTTCGGCGATTAAACGTTCACGCGGCATTTGACATAACGCAGCAGCTATCGCTAATGCGCTTGGCAAAACGCGCTCTCGAGTTAAAACGACTTGGCTGATGCCACGTTGTTTTAACTCGTGACCGGTATAGGTTTGCGCTGAATATAAAATCTCAAAACTCAACGCCTTACCTAATTTTTGCGGAAAAATCAGGGTAGAGCCAGCGCCAGGCGTGAAGCCATAGCGTAAATACGGGCTCTGATAACGGCTTTCTTCGCTGAATAAAGTCATGTCACAATACAACCCCATCGCCCAACCGGCACCAATCGCATGACCTTGCATCGCCGCAATCACCGGTAACTCGCATAGCAACGATGCGCAATAACTTTGCTCATCGGTAAATTTTGCTAGCCCTTGTTGTATTGCTAACAAGCCTTGCTGCGTACCACCACAGGCAAAATACTGATCGAAACCGGTTAACACCACGACTTTATCACACTGAGCGTCAGCTATATCAGCAAACGCCATTAACACACCATCGACAAACTCAGGCGTAAAGGTATTTTTTGCCCGTTTATCAGCCAGTGTGAGCATCACAATACCGTTATCATAACGACATACGCTAACCACTTCAGAGGCTAATGGCACAGGTTTAGCGACACCCAAGTCATCTAAGGAAAAATCTTTGGCTAACAGGTTATCAGTCTCGATTAACGCCAAAGGCCAATCAGCACTAATATCACCTCTGCGTTGCTGAATAAAATGCTGGGTTAAGGTCGTTAACGCTAAACGCGAGCCATCAGCGATTATTGTCGCTAATGTTAATGCGTGTTCTACCGTAGCGGCATTTAACCACACCAGTTCAGGAAAGGTTTGCGCCAACAGCGAAAACGCTAGCTGCTCAGACACAAGCACCGGCACGGATAATTGGGTTAATAAGGTCTCAATGCGATTAATCGCAGCGCTATCATTTAGCACAGGTAATCCCGATAACACCAATACCTTGACGCTTTCGGATTGTGTTAGCAAAAACTCTAAAGCATCGATGAATAACGACTCAAACCCTTGTCCAGCGGTTGCCTCTGTTACAACAAATTGATAAATCCCTTGGCCTTGATGAATGACTTCAATAACGGAGATAGCTGTCGCATGTTCATCGTTCCCAGGCTCTATCGGGGAATGTTCATCGTTCCCAGGCTCCGCGTGGGAACGCAGCCTAACTTGTTTTGTGCTTGATAACTCAGCGTGGCTAAGTGGTGTTAGTTGCGTTAAACCACGCGCAGGCGCACGGGTAAACTGCGTATGTACATCGGAAACAGCCGTTAGCGTGATACCCGAGGGTTTACCCAGCTTATTCGCGGCAGGTATCGTTAAATCAACCGGTGCGTTAGCCTTAGCAATTTCTGGCTTAGCCGCCAGCTTGTGTTGAACAGTGTCGATGTTGTCAGCTAATTTTGATGCCGCCATCGTTTGCACACACGGCAAACGGTGTTCTTGTCGTGCAAATGGATACGTTGGCAAGCTAATACGTCTAGGCTTAATCGCTTGGTTTTGATAAAACGCCGACCAATCCAGATTTAAGCCTTGTGCCCATAACGTCAATAATTTATCGAAACGCTGATGCAGAAACCATTGCGCTAAGGTTTGTTCAATGCCCGGCTCACCTGACAAGACCTGAATGACTGGTTTATGCGCCTGACTACAGCCAACATAATAATCAGCCTGAGACTCAGTTAAAAACGCGCGTAATTTATCTATGACTTCTGTCGTTGACGCCGCTGTGAACGCTAAGCGCTCTGTCATTGCTTCACGGCCTATTTGCAAAGTATAAGCCAGCTCCGCTAAACACAGCTCAGGGTGCTGGGTTATGAATTGACAAAGTAATTCAGCATAAGCCATTAATCGGTCTTTATTTTTAGCCGATAACACCAAGGCATAAGCCGGTTGCAATAGTGGTTGCCTAGGCTGGTCTTGATATTCTTCTAAGACCACATGCGCATTAGCGCCACCCGCACCAAACGACGACACTCCAGCGATACGAGGTTGTGCAACCCCGTTAAGCACCGGTTGCGACCAATCGCTTAACTCGGTTGCCAGCTTAAACGGCGTATTGGCAAAAGCTATCAGCGGATTAGCCGATTTAGCATGAAGGCTTGGCACAATTTGACTATGTTGTAATTGCAACACAGTTTTAATCACACCCGCAACGCCCGCCGCCGCTTCTAAATGGCCGATATTCGACTTCACCGAACCTAAAGCACAAAAGCCTTTATCGCCAGTATCTTCGCTAAACGCTTGAGTTAATGCCGTCATTTCAATCGGGTCGCCTAATTCAGTACCCGTACCATGCGCTTCGATATAACTGACGGCGCGAGCATTAACATCGGCTTTGTTTAACGCAGCCCGGATTAATTCGGCTTGAGCTAAAGGGTTTGGTACGGTGTAACCATTAGTTTTACCGCCATGATTGATATGCGTTGCGCGAATCTTTGCATAAATGGGGTCGTCATCAACTAACGCATCTGACCAGCGTTTTAATACCAACACCGCTACACCTTCACCGGGTACAAAACCATTTGCTCCAGCACCAAAACTTTTACAACGACCATCTTTTGATAACATGCGCTGTGCGCTTAACCAAACATAATTAGACGGATGCTGATAAATATTGACACCGCCGACTAACGCTAAATCACACTCATGATTTAATAATGACTGACTGGCTTGATGAATCGCCGTCAACGACGATGAACACATGGTATCGACCGGCACACTAGGGCCGCGCAGGTTCAGAAAATACGATAGCCGATTCGCGACCGAACTAAATGACGTATGCGGATAAAGCGTTTTACCCGCTTGCCATAATTCAGGACCAAATAAATCAAAACCCGTGCGGGTAATACCGGCAAACACACCAACTTGCTGGCGATACTGCTGTTGTAACTGGTCACGGGTAATACCTGCGTCTTCTAACGCTGCCCACGCCGTTTGTAAAAACAAGCGTTCTTGCGGGTCTATCGTCATCGCTTCTTTCGGCGAAATATTAAAAAACTGCGCGTCGAAAGCGTCGATATTGTCTATAAAGCCGCCCCAACGACAATAGCTTTTACCTTGTTCTATCGCTTGCTCAATATCGGCTAAGTACAAATCATCTAGTGTCCAACGCTGTTTAGGCACTTCGGTAATCGCATCGCCCCCGCTTTGCAATAACTGCCAAAAGGCGTCTACCGTGTCAGCGCCAGGAAAGCGGCAACTCATGCCAATAATGGCTATCGCTTCAGACTCGGTGGATTGTCTTAATTTTTTAAGCGGTCGATTGGCCTGAACGCTTGGCGTCACTGTTGAATTAGCAGGTGCAGTCGCTGAATTAGGCGCGAGCAAATGGGCCGCTTGCGCGGGATAATGCTTAACACAATACTCGGCCAACGCGGCGACAGTTTGGCATTCAAATAAAACCGTGCGGCTAATGTCAGCAAAAATCTCGCGTAATCGATTCGTCATTTGCACGATTAAAATAGAATCAATACCGTATGCCTCTAGGGCTTCGCTGGTATCTATCGCGTCTACCGGCATACGCAACACCGAAGCAACGATAGTTTTAATCTTTGTCGTTACCGTTGTTAAAACCGCTGCTGTCGTCTGTGTTGGTTCTGCTGTCATGGTAACCGATTCTGCTGGAAATTGAGTTATAAGCGAAACGGGCGCTGTTACGATAAGGCCATCACTAAGCGCCGCAAATACTTGTTGCCCTAAACCCGCCGCATTTGATGTCATTTGGCAGGCTTGGGTAAAACCTTGCTGGGTTAATACGCTTAACCAACGCGGGGGTAATAAAATCGGCGTGTTAGGCGCGCGCAACGCATCATCAGCGCTTAACCACCAGCCCTCTAATAAACCAAACGTCAAGTGGGCATACAACGAAGGCGTCGTTATTTCATTGAGCAACAATAAGCCTTGGCCGCGTAATAAAGTTTTAACATGAGCTAACGTTTGGCGCATATCACGCGTGGCATGTAATACATTGGTGGCAATCACCACATCATAGGCATAATGCGTAAAACCTTGGCTTTCCGGCGGCTGTTCTATATCTAAACGCTGCGTGACCAGAAACGGATAATCGGCAGCAAAGCGCTCTTGGCCTAAAAATAAAAAGGCTTTAGACACATCGGTATAACAATACTCTGCAATAACATCGCGGTAATCGTTAAGTCTGGCTAAGACACGCGTCGTAGTCCCACCTGTGCCTGCGCCTATTTCCAGAATGCGTAGTTTACGGTCTGGCGTTTGGTTTTCGATAAACTTAACCAAGGTTTCAGCCAATACCGCATTAAAATAATCCGACACGCGATTGTTTTGATAAATACCATCGACTAACGCCATGCTGGCGTTTGGAAATATCACATCGGTTGCCGCGCCTTTTTCTGCCAATATCTCGGGCAATGCGCGCATACAGGTCTCAACTAGGTTCAGCGCTGCCGCTAAATCAGGCGCATAACCGTGTTGAGTAACCGTTTGCTGCCAATGCTGCCAAACTTGGTCTAGCGTTTTTACAGTGGATAATGGCTGCTCCGTTAACCATTGTTGACTAGCCGCTAACCAACGCGCCAAATAACCTTGTGGTTTTAGTTGGTTAAGCGCTAAAACCTGCGCTAAATCCGCTAATAACGCGAGTAAATCTTGCTCTAGCTGAGAATGCTGGAAAATCGATGACGCGCTAAGCTTTGCTAAGGATGGCAATGATTCAGACCTTACCCATTGATTCAGTTGAATGTTTGTTTGGTGAGCTTGATAGTCATGATAATAGCTTAACGAGGAGTCTAACCACGGCAAGGTGTCGGGATAAAGCGTTTTTACTAACGCGAGTTGGGTCGTAGACCCTGCGATTAAATGAGCCAACACCGGCATGGCATCAGCCACTGTTAACGGTCTAATCCCACCCAAGTGTAATCGGGTTTTGCTAGCGTCGCTTAATCTCGCGCCAGTCCCTATGCCGAAATGACCTAAATTAAGCGTTTTAACCGGATAACGTTGTGGCTGGCTTAACGCTAACGCATCGACAAACGCACAACCAACCGCATAACCGCTTAAACCACCGGTTTTATCTAAGGCAACAGTTGACGACAGGAAGAGCAGAAAATCTAACTCTTCTTCTGCGAATACGCTTAGCAAATGCACAGATGTGTTTATTTTTGCGGCTAATACCGAACGAAAATGTGCTTCTGTCATCGCGGTTAAACTGTCATCGAATTCAGACGTTGCCGCATGAATCACGCCATGGATGATCTGTCTCTTATACACATCTGACGCTGCC
>CAWUNX010000066.1:0-11800 GCA_963923905.1 uncultured Methylocucumis sp. | reverse complement strand
CACCCTTCTTAAATTTTAAGACTGGGGGTTTTAAATTTCGGAAATAGCCTTATGTTATAGGTACATAGGATTTATCCACACCGTTAAATTCGCGTTTTAGTTTTTCTTCACCCGGATCGAGGACAATCGCGCTTTTTTCGCCAAATACGAAATCTTCTAGGACAACGAAACCGTAGATTTCGGCTTGATAAACGCTTTTGACGAATACTTCATAAATTTGATCTTGGTTGTAAAAAACCACTTTATATAATTTTTTGTCGGCCATTTTGTTTGGTTTTTCAAAGGATTGAGTTGTTTAATGAAGCCTTATTAAGGTGTTAGTATAAAGTCTGTACCTTGTTGTTTATTATCAGCGAGTCCAAAAGCAGCTTGTGTATGATAACGCCAGGTTCTATCAATGATGACTAATAACCCTGGTACTAAATCATATTCGTGAATAGACCGAATATCTATCCAACGCGCATCGCTAACATCGCTAGCGGCTTTAGGTTGGGTATTTTCACCGGTTAGTACTGCGAAAAAATCGATAATGACATAGTGGAAAGGTGGCATATTACGTTCAACAACCGCGACAATATGTTTAACTCCAACGGATAATCCCGTTTCTTCGTAGACTTCGCGTTGACAGGCGGCAATGAGCGATTCTCCAGCTTCTTGTTTTCCGCCAGGTATAGACCATAAACCACAGGCGGGCGCTTTATTTCGCTTAATGAGCAACACTTGCTGCTGTCCGTTAAATATCACAGCGCTAACGCCGATAGTTGGTTGAATAAGAGTGTTGTTTTGCATGGTTTTAGTTTATTTTTGGTGCGGAGCGTCTAACTTTTTAGACGGCTTGGTAAACCTCAAACGAGGAGGTGGAGTATGAATTTCTCAAAATTAGTCATTTTAACGTTCATGGTTAATTTCTTATTGTCACCTTTAACGAGCTATGCCGAAGAGACGCCGCCAGTGGTCTCGAACTGCTCAGGCTGTCATGGTGTTCAAGGTAAAAGCGCTAATCCAGAATTACCGAACTTGGCAGCACAACAAATCAATTATATAACGAGTCAGTTAAATGCGTTTAAATCGGGAGCAAGAAAGAACTCGGTGATGCAAGCAATAGCTGTGCAATTAAACGAGCAAAATATTGCCGAACTTGCGGGTTATTATGCCGGGTTAGCGCCTGTCTCGTCAGGTGCTGACTCTGCGCTAGCTAAGGCGGGTGCAGGCAAAGCCGCTATGTGTTTAGGTTGTCACGGTTCACGTGCTCAAGGAAATAACCAGATTCCACGATTAGCAGGACAGGCCTCAGGTTATTTAATCAAGCAACTGCAAAACTTTAAGTCAGGCTTTCGGCAAGGCGGCCCTATGCAAGCAATGAGTAGCAGCTTGTCAGACCAAGATATGGCTGAGATTAGCGCTTATTTAAGTTCTTTGTAGTAATACCTATTTTGTTTCGCATATCGTTTTTACGCCCGTCAATATGTCATTGTTGTGAGATTGTGGCTTAATATTTGCTTTACCTATTTCGCTACACCTGTTTTTTCTCTTAAGTTAATTCCTTCGCGCCTTAGAAGTAAGGCGCTTTTTTTAGTTAATCTCTCGATTTAATAAAAATTTTCAGAAAAAAACGGTTGTTTAGCAATAAATCATAGATTTTCTCTCTATGACAATAACGACAGACCTGTAAGATTATTGTCAGAAACGCGACATTGGTAAATGCTTATGAAAAAATTTCAAACCATTTCGGTTATCGAAGCCCAAACAATAATTACCGAAGCACAGCCTATGATTTTAGATTGTCGTGAGCTGAAAGATTATCGTCGCAGCCATATTGCCGGAGCATTACATGTGCATGAAGGCTTAAAAGAGTCGTTAGTCAAAAGTAAAAATAAGCAACAAGCCTTATTAATTTATTGTTATTACGGTCATGCTAGCGAGCATTTGGCCGAGTTTTTCTGTGATTTCGGATTTCGCAGTGTTTATAGCTTAGCGGGTGGCTATTCAAGTTGGCAAGAACAACAGGTGGCTTAATGGACGCTGTTGTTAAAGATTGGTGGGCTGAGCAAGGTTTGGTGGGTGAGAGTCAAGCGCTAATCATAGCGTGTCGGCAAGGGCGTAGCGATATTGTGCAAGCGCTAGTGACGGGTGGTGTGCCATTAAATGCTATTGATGCGTATGGCAATAATGCGTTATGGGCGGCGTGTTATTCCGAAAATTTGGCTTGTATTCATGGCTTATTGGCGGCAGGCATTGATAAGGATTACCAAAATCCTGATACAGGCGCTACCGCTTTAATGTATGCGGCTTCTAGCGGCAAGACAGAGGTTGTTGAGTGTTTGTTAGCTGCAGGTGCGGATTACACACTCAAGTCGAAAGATGATTTTACTGCTTTGGATTTAGCTTCGACGCGAAAGATTCTCAAATTATTATCTTCTTTAGTCGTTTCAGGAGTTTGAAATGGATGCATTACCTCGTGACTTAGCTTTACGGATTGCGCTAGCAACGCGCATTTTACCGGGTATTGATTTACCTAAATTATTAGAAATTTTACATTCAAAGTTAGGCTCGCCGTTAACGGATGAAAAGCTAAAGTCAATTACTGTGACGCAATTGAAAACCGGTATAGGTAGTTTAGATGGTGAGGAAGATGGCGAGGATATAGGGATTGGCTTAGCCAATATTAAATTGGCTGTGCGTTATTTATGGGGTGAGGAAGAGCAAGACGAAGATTTGCCGGAAATTATGCCTTATCATGACGGAGACATGCCTGATTCTATCCGGGTTGCGATTGGCTCAAATAGCGGTGCTTTAGTAAATGGTCATTTTGGTTCGTGTATTCGCTTTTTAGTGTATCAATTGTCTGAAACTGATTATCGCTTAATTGATATACGGTCAACCATTGAAGCTGATAGTGCTGACGATAGGAATTTATTTCGCGCTAATTTGATAAAAGACTGCCATGTCTTATTTGTGCAATCAATAGGTGGCCCGGCGGCTGCTAAAGTAATTCGAGCCGATATTTATCCGATTAAAGTGCCAGATGTTATTGAAGCGAAAGAACAATTAATAGAGTTTCAAAAAGTTTTTGCAGCTCCGCCGCCTTGGTTTGCCAAAGCGCTAGGCCGCACACCGGAAGAAAGCGTGCGTTTTAGTCATGACGATGGCTGTTAATGCTGATTAGCTGAACGAGATGCGCTGTTGCCGTCTTGGCGTTGAATGCTCGGTGTTTAACGTGAAAAACCCCATGAGTTGTTCCAATTGCTCGGTTTGCGCATTCATTTCTTCAGAGGTTGCAGCGAGCTGTTCGGTAGAAGATGCATTTAATTGTACAGATTGGTTGAGTTGAGTAATCGCTTGATTAATATGAGTTGCATCGTCGGTTTGTTGTTGCGATGTGGATACGATTTCCTGAACGAGTTCTGATGTTGTTTTAATGCTGGTGATAATTTGCAACAATGCTTCGCCAGCATGTTCGGACAGTTTTACGCTATCTATTGCTAAGCCACTGATTTCTTGTGCAGCGATACGACTGCGCTCGGCGAGTTTACGCACTTCATCGGCAACAACCGCAAAGCCTTTGCCTTGTGCGCCTGCTCTTGCGGCCTCAATATTGGCGTTTAGCGCCAACAGATTGGTTTGATAGGCAATCTCGTCAATGACGCTAATTTTGTCGGCAATGCTTTTCATCGCAATCATGGTTTGTTGTACAGTTTGTCCACCATGCTCAGCGATTTGGGCGGCTTGTAACGCGGTTTCATCGGTGATTTTTGCGTTATGGGCATTGCGATTAATCGAGGTGAGCATTTTTTCTATGGTTAATGCTGTTTGCTCACTACTGGCTGCTTGCTCGGTGGCGGATAGGCTTAACGCTTGCGCGGCAGAACTGACTTGGGCAGAGGCTTGAGCTAATTGGTCTGTTGCGCTATGCACCCCGCTAACGACTTCTGACAATATTGCACAGGTATTGTTGCCAGCATCGCCTAGTTGTTTAAAAACACCTTTAACATCGCCTAATGCATGTTGAGATAACCGACCTTGTTCTAATGCGGTAAACACAGTCATTAATTCTTGGGCAGTTTCAGCGAGCTGGGCAACGGTGGAGTTGCTGGCAATTTTTATGTCGTTAAACGCACCCTGGTAGTCGGTATGGATAGTTTTAGTCAAATCACCTTGGGCCAGGGCATTAAGCACTTGTTGAATATCGGCGAGTCCTGCTTCGGTAGTCGCCATTAACTGATTAATGCCCGCGCTTAGTTCAATTTGAAAGCCCGACATGCCTGTGTTATCAATCCGGATTCTGACGTTACCTCGGTTAGCTTCGGTAACCACATTATCAAGTTGATGCACAATGCTACGTAATTTTTCCATCATTTCTGCCATAGCGACTAATAGCGTACCGGTTTCATCTCGGCGCGTAATCGCTATTTCAAAATTCAAGTCACCTCTGGCCATGCGGTTGGCAAAGCCGACGACCTGCGTTAAAGGTGTAACAATCGACGCAATAAGCCATAAACCGGCGCTAACTCCTATTATTAAGCTTACGATAAGCGTAGTAACAGCCAATTTTTGCAGCAATTCGTATAACGCTTGGGCGTTATTGTATTCTTGTTGCGCAACCGTTAGCTGTAAATCGATTAATTCGGCAATTTTGTCGCTAATAGGGTCAACGACTTGGTATAGCGGGCCATCAAAGGTTTCGAGTTGTTGCGGTATGCGGCCTGATTTTGCCGATAAGAATTGTTGTAGCTCTGATATAGGCTGTTTTGCGCGGGTAAAACGGTTTGATACTTCATTAACAAGTTCTGTTTCGGCTATTGTTAAACGTGTTTTTAAATAAGCATTCCATAGCGCATTAATGCGCTCAACTGCATGATTGACGCGTGCATCGGCTTGTTCGGCAGTAAAAACGCCAGCATTAGCTTTGTTAACGGCGTCGATAATATCGACCGCATAAGCGTCTGCGATTTGTTTTAGTTGTTTTAGCGGGACCACCCTATCTTGATAAACGGTTGCTAGGCCTAGATTGCTTTGCTTGATGCCGTACCAGCCCAGGCCGCCAATAATTAATTGCAAAATACAGAGTAAAACTACTAACCCTAATAATCGTGTTTTTATGCTTAAGTGGCCTAGCAATCGAGTCATTTTCTCTTCCGCGTTTGAATGGATTAAGTTTTTTGATGGCTTCTGATGAACAGAGTTAGTGTTTTAGTATGGCTGTGTGTTCACATTTAACATAGAAGGGTAAAACCATTCTTTTTTTGCGGGATTGCAAGTTTTGTCATACTTTTTTTGCAGAAAATCACAGTAGCTATGGGCGAATGTTTTTGTTTTTTTTTTAACATATTGATTAAGCAATACTTATTCCATGCTGATTGATAATGATAGCCTTACTTCATTTTGGCATTATTAATGCGTGAACTGTTACACGATTTATTGGCGGATTATGGTATTGAGCTAGGCACTGCAAAATATCAGTCGATAGGTTGGTTGCCACCGCTATAAAAGTTTAACGCGTTTAATACTAAGCTGCATAGTGTGATTTATATTTTTGCAGCTTAGTTTTATGTTAGTTATTTGTGGTGTTCTTTTGAATTCTCTTAATCAAGGCAATACGATGAGAAAAATACTATTAATCATGGCATTAAGTTGTTATGCGTCACTAACGCAAGCAAGTACTGCGTATGGAACGTTGAATAATTTTGATGCTGTTAACGATACCGGAGTAGAAACTCACGGTTTCGAAATTGAAATTGACGATGTAAGAAGTACCTCTGTTACTTATACCTATGACTATAACCATTACGGTCATCCCATTATTACTGAAGATTTGAGCGACCCGTTACACCCGAAAACGTTTGTGCGTTATGAAAGTAAAAAAACGACAAGCGGTGCCTATACAGCCTATACCGCAGTACCTGTAGGTTCATTTCCAGTGACTAACGGCCATCAATGCACAAATCCTAGCGTTAATGAAGGTTGTGAGCATTTTGGCGTGGGTTATTATGGCGCTGGCGTTGTCAAATACAATTGGCTAATCGATGACCCCTTGCATCCCGGTACATTGATTCATGGGCCAGCCGTGCAAGTAGGTACGCCAACGTGGACGTATGTACCACCTGCACCAGCACAGCCTGCGCGAGTGATTGCAGTGATTCCCGCACCACCAGCACCCATTCCACCGGCTAAGCAATACGGTAAGCCATCTTGGGTAAAGGTGATTAAAACTAAAACGCATAACAATAAAGAGGTTGCGTTAGAGGCGTTAATCAGCGATGACAAAGATGGTGACGGTAAAGATGATTGGACGAACGGTGAAGAGGCTGAAGTTGAAAGTGAATGGTATTTATTACAAACCAACTCTAAAGGCGATAATAAAAAAGACGAGTTAGCCGCCAAAAAACCCGATGAGCTAAAAAATGGCGATGAGAAGGTGACGCGTCGCTACGAATTTTATAAGTATAAAGGCAGCGCTAAATCCATTGATGGTGAAAACGGCGAAGCGATGTGTGACCAAGTAGCTGCTGATGATTTACACGGTGTAGGTGTTGTTGACGTGACCGATGCTAATGGCGATTCTTATCCTTGGGATTGTTCTAAAGAAGAGTTAATTGGCGATTACACTGGGGCGCAAATGGCTGGATTTGCTGTCGAAGCGCCTTTAGGGCTGATTGAGCATATTGAAGATGGTAAAGTGAACAAAGCCTATACGGACAGGACGGTTGTGGTGGGTGGTAATTCGCCTTATGTCACCAAAGTGACGGGTGACTTTCCATTAGGTTTAGACATTGATTCAGCAACTGGCGTATTATCAGGCATACCTACAGAGTCAGGTGTATTTGCGTTTAAAGTTGAAGCAACTGATAAGGATAACAATGCGGTAAGCAAAGACTATACGATTACGATAGAAGGTGTTCCGCCGACAATAACGACAGTTGCCTTACCTGATGCTACAGAGTTAAACGCTTATTCGGTACAGCTCGTAGCAGAGGGTGGTACTGAACCTTATCAATGGCAAGTCAATGCCTTACCTAAAGGCTTGAGTCTAAGCCCAAGCGGTTTGTTATCGGGTATTCCGGAAAAAGGCACGGCGGGCGTGCGTTCGGCTACATTTACCGTTACCGATAAAGCATTAAAAACAGCCAGCAAAGCGCTTACGCTGAAAATTCTGGCTGCGCCAATTAAAGCCGGCGACATTGACGGCGATAACGATATTGATATTTATGATTTGAAATTAATCAAACTCAAATTTGGTCAAGCCGTACCGGCAAACAGTGTGTACGACTTAAACGGAGATTTAAAAGTCAATATTATTGATTTGCGTAAAGCGGTAAAACGTTGCACCAAAGCAAAATGCTTACCTTAGTCCGGCTGATGCTCACTTATACGAGGAAATGATTATGAATAAATTTTTATCAACAGCCGCATTAACTTTATGTTGCTTATTTTTTTATCACGCAGAGGCGGCAACGTTATCGGTCGACATGGTTCCTGGTGCGGGTATCGATGCGTCGTTAACAAGCTCTAAAGGGGCAAATTTCGCAGTTAATATTCTGATTAATGATGTTCAGGACTTGGCGGGATTTGAGCTTGAACTTGCTTTTGATAGTTCAGTGTTAGCGGCTACCAGTATTGTAAGTGGTAGTTTATTCGGTGCCGATACGTTTTTAATCAGCGATGCGATAAGTGCAGGTAAAGTTGGCTTTGCAGAATTATCATTAGCACTGAGTGGTAATAACTATGCCAGCGACTCGCTATTAGCGACGGTGAGTTTTAAAATATTAGCGGCTGGTGTAAGTCAAATTGATTTGCTCAATGTGCTATTAAGCGATTCTAATGGTGATGAACTTCAGCCATTAACATTGCATGGTGGTCAGGTCACAGCAACTGACATTGGCGTGGTTCCGTTACCCGGTGTGGCTTGGTTGTTTGGTTCAGGCTTGTTGGGCTTGGCTAGATTGGCACGAAAAAACTAAGCTAAGGTCTTGGTTTTGCGGTGTTAATTTGGGTAACCTGTTAACACTGCATAATACTTTATTGTTTGGCTACCAACTTAAGACGGGACAGGGCATTCAGAGCGCAGGACGCCGTAAATACATCCCTGTAGGCTTGGCGGCAGCATCCCTGCTGCCAACACCTGCTCTCTAAACGACCCTGTCCTTACTTGGCATTGTCCTGTCTTAACTGCATAGCCTATTGTTTTAGCTCAATAGTAAAGGCTTCTATCATAGCCTTGCCGGTTGTTGGCATTTTTGATGCGACATAAATACGCTGACCAATGATAATAGGCATGGATAATTGTCTACCCGAACCGGCTAATTTTTGCTCGGCGACGAGTACACCATCTTTCGCTCTGACGCCATAAATCGTGCCGTGCTCACCTATATCGACCAACCAGACAATAGCTTCGTTGCCGATATACGTGGTTAATACTGGAAATGACGGGTGGCTACGGAACATGTTTAACGCATTGGCATGGTTAGGGGCAGGAAAGCGCCAGAGTTCTTTTAGTTTTGGTTTGCCAGTGGATAAGCTTACTGTTAATGCGACTAATCCAGCAGGATGCGTTTTGTCTGCACTAAAGGTTGGAATAATAACAATCGGTATGTCATTAGCTTGGGTAACAATTGGCTGAGTGACAATCATGCCGGCCCAACTTAATTTGCATAAATCAGTCGGTGAGCCGCATAGCTTGGCAATTTGCAGGCGATCATATTGAATCCCTAAATGCTGCGCATCAATCAGATAGGCACCGCCATCTTTGCCTGGCTGGATAATCACCGATTGGCCGTTATTTAATTGCAGTTTAACGGGTGTATTAGCACCTAAGTCGTAATCCATCCACGCTAAACATTCCCAAAAATCCTTATCATCACATTCATGATACGGCGGTTTAATAGGAAGATTATCGGGTGCTAAGCGTGGAATAAATAAATTCTTGCAAGAGGCTAAACACGCTTCATTAGGCTTAACTGGATTAAAATTAGCACATAACGTTGCATCGCAACCCGCATCGAATTGTAAACCAGGCTTCATTCTGAGCAAGGCATTGGCATAATCTTTTCGAGCTAAATCAACTTGGCCATTGCCGGTTGCAATCAGTAATTCGCTAGTATCGCCGTGACCGGTAATCGCTATGCCTGATGGCGTCCAGATGCCACCACCACAAATCATTTCCTGCGTACCGTATTCCATCTTGACAGGACATTTGGCTTCTGGAGTTGTGAGCAATACGTTTTTTATTGCATGGTCTACTCCGTGGTCGTGCCAGTCGGTTAAATCGACTTCAAACAACCAGCCGTGAAAGGGCTGCACATCGCTGGCATTACCAAAGCCTAAGTAGATTAACTGATGCTGCTTAGTATCCGTTACCATCTTTAAGGCAGCATGGGAATAGGCATGGGCAGAATCAAAAGTAATCTGTACGTTGCCATCTGAACTGGGCTTGCTGGCACTCAGCGTTAAGGGTTGAAAGGCATTGTTTAGTTTGCCAGTGGTTAAATCGATAACTAGTAATTTATGGCTATTACGGGTTCCATGGTCTAAGGTCTGGTATGAAACCACTAATTGGTCTGCAACAATAATTGGTGTCGCAATCAACTCGGCTTCTTGCCCTGGGACGACTGGAAGTTGTAACTGCCATTCTTCTTGACCATTATCCGCATTGAGTGCAGCAATTCTGCCATTTTCTGTCGGTACGATAATATCAGACTGCTGAGCAGCGTCTTGATATGCTAAGGGCGAGGCAATGATGCTGGCTGAAAAGGTTGTCGAGGGATGTTGTTGAGTAGGGAAAGCAGGTGTTAGCGTAAGTGAGTCAATTTTGTTAGTAGGTGTATGTGTACATGCGAGTAACATACCGATGCTTGTGATAAAAAAAGCATAATACAATACGCGATGGATAGCGTTCATGATAAGGTGTTGTAAAGGTAAGATTTAGTTTTGGTAAAAAATTTTGAAAATCACGTCAAATTCTTCTTGGCTTTTTGCTAACGCGAGTTCTGCATGGTCTTTCGTTAAACCTAGCGAGTCGGTGATAAGACTCATGTCTTTGATGTTGCCTAGGCTGTATCGATTCGCTATACGCACAAGAGACGCGACGGCTTGGCAAGGGCTTTCAAGTTCGGGTGTCGTATGCAAGCGTATACTTTCAATAATGATGTCCGGTAAGCGCCATAACTCGGCTAATGCGGCTCCGGCTTCATAGTGATTAAAACCTATGATGGAGGTTTCTAGCTCTATTTCTTCTGCGTCGGTATAGCTTTGTTTCGCTAATAAAACCGAGCGTGCAAGCTCAGGAATGCGTCTAAAAAACACTAATTGTCCAATATGATGTAATAAGCCACAAACAAACAATTCTTCGGAAGATTGTGCTTTTAAGCAGGCCAGCTCTTTGGCGATTAAGCCGCAATAAAGGCTTTTTGCCCAAAATTCTTGCATGGATATTATGCCGCCTGGCATGGTTGAAAACTTATCAATAATGATAGCGGCTAAGACTAGGTTTTGCAGCTCTGTTGCACCTATTAAACTCACGGCGCGCTTTATATTGACTATTTTAGAGGCAAAGCCGTAGAACGCACTGTTAACAATTTTTAATAATTTAATAGTTAATGCGGGATCTGTTTCAATCACTGCCGCAGCGGCTTCCATTGATAGCGCCGGATTATCAATTACTTTTTGTAGCTCAAAATAAATATTCGGTGGCGTGGTAAGCTGTAAATCGCCTTGTAGTAAATCTGAAATCTTTAATGAGTTTTGAGAGTTAACCATATCAACCGAGTAACTTTTCAATAATGTAAATAGGAGTTGCTGCCAACACTGCGTAATAACTTTATATCGTTGGCTAGAGTTTATAGTTTACGCTCATAAGCAAGTATTGGTGAAATATTACGCCTCTTTGCTTGATTTAGCGCGGTTTGGCGTAAAAGCAAGAATGATTTAATAATCCCTGGGTCGATTTGCGCTAAAATAAAGCGTCTTAAAACCGTTTGGAAGTGCGCGATGAGAACAACGCAGATTAACAAAAGTTTGATTATTATAGGCGAAAGCGACCTCGCCTATGCAGAGACTTTAGTTAACTGCTTAACTGAACAGGGCTATCCTAATGTCGCGATAGCTCAGGATGGTCATAGCATTTATCAATTACTAAGGCCGCATTATCGACAACCCGAAAAAGTGGGTGCGATTTTGGTTAATGAAAGCCTGCCAGGCTGCCAATTTCATGAACTCTGCTTGTCGCTGGCTTGCACTCCAGATGCTTATGCAGTGCCTATTACAATTTTAGGCACAATGCGACAGTCCGCTCTTGCTATGCAATTGGGTAAACAATATGACATAAGCCAATCGAATGGCATGATTCATTTCTTAAGCCAACCTGTTCCATTGAGCGAGCTGTTATCAGCATTACGTTTTCAATTAGCGATTAAATATGAGCGTCAGCAACGTTTGGTGAATGAGGCATTATTGTCTAGTGAGCTGGCTGAACGCAAAGTGATTGATGCTAAGTTAAAATATTTAATAGCCCATGACGAGCTAACTGGCTTATTAAATCGGCAAAGTTTTGAGCGACATATTGCCACGTTGATTAAGCGCAATCAAAAGTTACCAAAGAATGGTGCGTTGCTATATCTTGATATTGATAGATTCAGTTTAATTAATGAGCTTGAGGGTTATGAAACGGGTGATCGCTTATTAATTGAAGTAGTTACCCAGTTAAGAAGCTTTGTCACAAAGGCCAACTACTTAGCGCGCATTGGCTCAGATGAGTTTTGTCTTTATTTGGATAACGTCAGTCAACATGACGTGCGGCAATTTGCTG
>CAWUNX010000065.1:0-11853 GCA_963923905.1 uncultured Methylocucumis sp. | reverse complement strand
GATTATGTATTATCGCTCATTTCTTGGTATTGGCGTTGATGGAAATAGCCTAAGGTGTTGGCGAAAGAAATCGTGGCGTTGCAAAAACGGGGCTATACGCTGGAGCAAATCGCGGAAACATTACGCGGTGAAGGTTTGGCGATTAGTACGCCAACACTGAAGAGTTATTTACAGCGGATTAAGCTTGGGAAAAATAAGCTACAGAGTGGCGCTAAAAAAGACGCTCAGAAATCGCCACCCGCCAGGATAACGCTAGATGATAAACAACAACAGGATAGGTTACAAATGGATGGCTTAGGTACATTGGCTAACGCGTCGTTCACTCCGAAACCGGATACTGACGATATTTAATTAACCGCTTTGTTTAAGGAAAATGTGGCTATGGTGAAACCGATTTTTTTGATTGGCGGTAGTAAAGGCGGTGTGGGTAAGAGCATGGGTCTATGGCGGTGCTCGATTATTTGCATGATCAGGGTGAAACGCTGCTGTTGATTGAATCGGATACCAGTAATCCGGATGTGTTTAAAAATTATGGCGAGTGTGTGGCAACGCACTTGCTCGATCTGGATGCAGCGGAGGGTTGGATTCAGTTAGTCAATCTGTGTGAGAGCAATCCGGATAGCGTGGTGGTGATTAATACCGCCGCTCGTAATAACCAGGGGGTTAGCGCTTATGGTGCTACCCTGAACAGTACACTGGCGGAACTCAAACGTGAGCTGGTGACGTTGTGGGTGATTAACCGGCAACGCGATAGTTTGGAGTTGCTCAAGGAGTATATGGACGCTATTCCGGAGGGCGTCGTGCATGTGCTTAGAAACGCTTATTTTGGCGAGGAAAACAAGTTCGAGCTGTATAACGCGTCTAAGATTCGTGCTGCCGTTGAAGCTCGGGGTGGTTTGTCGTTGAATTTTCCGGATCGGGTGAGCGATGATCTTTACTGTAAACGCTTGAGTATTGCCAAAGCGTTAAAAGGGTAACCGTAAGGATTCCTTCGTAAATGAGTAAAGTGGCCCTGTATCCCTTGGTAACACTGACTTTAATACAAACTACAAGAAAAACGAGCGTTTATCTTGCAGTCAAAAATCAGCCGATTTGACGCGAGAAAACCACAAGAAAACTCATTGAGAAAATCAAAACAAGATTCAATGCCTTGATTTTTCTTTTCTTGTCCTGCTTGTTACTCATTTACGAAGGAATCCTTACCGTCCCCCTTGGTTAATTATATCCATAAAAACGAGATAAAAAATATAAAACTCGTCTTTATAGCACTCAAAGCCTTATTTGGCGCGGCGTTTAGCCTGCCTAAAAATATTAAAACTGTTAAAAATATAAAAACAACAACAAGGAGCTTTCTCGAAAAGCGACAATAAAACCCCAAAAAAGCTTTTGTTGTTGTTTTTTTCGCGTTTTACAAAATTGACTCGTTATTACGCCAATATTAAAAAAGCCATTTTAAACGCTATAAAGAGGATTTTAGAAGCAATGGTATACAACCCTACTGCTCACTATAAAAAAGCGGCTTTAAAGCGAAATTTAACGCCTTAAACAGCATAAATTTTCTAGTGGGTATACTATTTTGCTAAACGTATTTGCCAAAAACTAAAAAACTGATGTGACACGCTAAAACGGCTCAATAGATTCTCAGCCATTGAGCCGTTATTAATCATCAACCGTTACGCATCTAAGCGGTTAATGAATAACGCTAGTAATACCACCATTGGTTAAGCGCACACTGTACACCACGGGTGTCGCAACCGTTTTATCTTTACGGGTTAAATTAATTTCAACGTAATAGTCACTGTTTAAGAAATCAAAGGTGTGGCTAAACTGTTTCACTTCTTCACCGGCAACGACAGGTGCAAAGCTATTGCTGCTAAAGCTAGCAACGGTTGATTCGGTCATCGTGGTTCGATCTAAGCGTCTTAACGAAGCCGATACCAATGCATTACCGCTAATACCATCAGGGTCTTTATAACCCACCACTAAACTGTTCCATGATACGCTTTTCCAAGATGCGGGAATCTCAAACAAATCCCCTTGTTGTGCTGGCACATAATCGTACATCGGGGTGACATTGCAGCGTATGGTTATCGGTTGATAAAGCATGCCGAAAATACTGCTAGTTGCAGGGCTAACGTTATCACCTGAATAACGGAACTGAGTGCCAGAAAACTCATATTTACCTGTCGATGATTCATCAACGCTGCACGCTGATGCCGTAGATGACCAGGCAGGAACAGTGTCATACCAGCCAGACGGTAACGCAGAGGCCGTTTGAGTCGCAGTAACAGCACCTGTGGCTAAAAGTGTTAATAAAGCAGCGCGTAATGTTTTCATAAAAATGTCCTCGTAATTAATCTGTAGTTGTTTTTAGTATTGACCCAGCGTTTGGGCTTGAGATTAGTTTACGGAACTGGCTAATTGGCCGCAGTGCGCTAGTTACTGAGGATAAGACGATTATTTACTGCTGCTTTAGCGTAAATATCACAGGGGGTTTGGTAATGGATTCTAAGGCTGTCATTAAGGCCGATTAAATTCTTATAATTGTTAAGCAACACTAAACATACACGGCAATAATCTGGTCAAGCCTAGCGTTGTTGATAGAACCGCTCTCCATTAGCAGTTTAGAACTGCCCTTATTTTGAGTAAAGTGGTGCGTCCTAAAGCAGAAACCTACCAATAAACGCAAAATTTTAAGTCTTAACGACATGCACGTTAATCGTGTGTTTTACGAACGGTGCTAAGTATCATGGCTCGGCAGCCGCTTAACCTTATACTGCTAGGTTCTTGAGCGGTTTATACGCCATCAATTAACTATAATCGCCTTTTTCAAACGATGACCATGCGCACGCTTTACTTTATCCGACATGCCGAAAGCGTTTCTAATGCTTGGGGTGTCAGCTTAGAACATCACGCTATTCCGTTAACCGAGGCCGGTCAACAGTTCGCCCGTACACTCGCCCAAACCTGGTCGATACGTCCGGTACACCTCATGGTGTCGGAGTTAATTCGTACCCATCAAACCGCACAGCCGTTATGCGACCACTACGGGATGACCTATCAGGTTAATCCCTGTCTAAATGAGTTACATATCCTGTCACATGAACGCATTGCCGGTATGACCGGGGCACAACGAAGACCCTTAGCCCAAGCGTATTGGGCTAGCAATGATGTTTACTTACGCTTAGGACAACACGCAGATACCTTCGACGAATTCCGCCAACGCGTGGATCATTTCATTCAAGAATTGCCGACCTTAGCGCATCAAACGGTCATCATTGGTCACGGTATTTGGTTTGGCTTATTAGTCTGGCGCTTACTGGGGTTTACTGTGCATGATAGCGACAGCATGAAAGCCTTTAGAGCCTTTCAACGCCATTTACCCTTATCAAACGGTATTTGCTACCGTTTATGTTCATACTATGGGCAGCATTGGAGCATTCACCATGAACGCTAAGTGATTCATAGCGCCACTATCGTTCAAACTGCGTCAGTCTGGCTTAACTCATAAAAATTTTAGCGGCTAAAATTTCACCGTATTGACTGAACTCTACAATTGCACAGCTCAAAATTTTAGCCGCTAAAATTTAGCGATCAATGGCTACCGTTCGCTCTTAAGACATTCAACTTTTCCCATGATGCGCATTGCCCTGCGAGGCTTTATCTTCTGGATAGGCTTTTTAGCCCTCTGCCCGCTTTTAGCCTCGCCGAGCAGGATTTTTGTTGAGCACTCCGTGCGAATAAAAAACGTAAGGTGCTAGCACATTACATATCCTGCCCTGGATTGAATGAATATTTTTGTCGATCTAACTTTAAACTTTTTTAATACTAAATCGATAATACGTTTTTTATATCAATTCTGTATTAACTTTGTATCAAAACTTTTTACGGTAATATCTATTTATATCAATCTTGTATTAACTTTATATCTTCTGATATAAGTTTATGCTGACTTTATATCAACTATGTTCGAATTTAATTGATTAGCTTTGCTTTAAAAGAAAGTTGTATTGCTGTTGATATACTCTGAACGGTTAGGTTTTTTGGCGGATTCGGTATCTGCACAATTGCCTATGCCGCTGGGTGTAACTCAGGTTATGGGCTATGCTGAGGCTAAGGATGAAAAAGCCGTAGCGGCCTGGGTTAATACGCCAGAAGGGAAAGCAGGTTATCGCTTGGCGCAAGTGGGGAGTTCACCTTGACGTGGCTAGAATAACGAAACCATGAAAACTATTACGTTCATTGCTCTTAGGATAGGGTAAGGATGTCTGTTTAGATGTTGACGATCTACCGCATAAGCAAATGATGAGTGTCTATTACGCAGCTTCGAATATCAATCAACTTAACATAAAAGAAAATCTAGTGGCTAATATTTAAGTTAACAACTAGAATACAGCTACTTTGTTTTGTTGGTAGGGTTGGTGATGAGTATACAGGCTTGGTTCGTGGGAGTGGATAGGTGTTTTTCTCGAAAACTTGTCTTGGTTAAAATGATTAGCTCTATCAAGCATTATTGCTTTTTACTACCGCTAATCATATTCGCAGTATTTGTCACCAGTACAGCTAAAGCAGCTGAATACCATTGGGAGTATGGCGGAGGCCAATGGCATTATTTTGCAAGTTATGATGAAGGTTGTTCATATCATCTTGATTGGTTACAAAAGAAAGTGCAAAAGAATGTCTTTCCTACAAGCATTTCATTATTAGAGGGTTACCCTTCTGCTTATCGTCCATCAGGAGTACCTTCTTCTTGGGTTTGTCGTTTTCAAACCGATATATATTTTCCTAATGGAAGCATTACAACATCTTCAAGTATTCAAGGTTTCGTTCGAATAGGAAATGAATGCATTGCTCCCAAATACTTAAGTATAGCTGGAAGTTGCGTTTCGCCGACTGACGATACTAAAAACCCACCCGGTGGTTCATGTTCCACCACAAGCAGTAACAGTAACCTTAGTCAAAATGGTCAAGGTAGTATCATCGGCGGCTCATCGGTCGGCAATCCTATTAATTTCATGACCGGCAATAAAGTGCTGGATGAAACCGACATACCCGCAATAGGCGACTCGCCATTACACTTTAGCCGCCATTATAACAGCCTTAAAAACTATCAATACCAAACTGGTTTTGGCTCTGTAGGTAGGCCGCGTGATCCCATGGGGTTACAATGATCGCATAATTATCACAAAGGTTTGACGGTTAAAAGCAGCGCCGTGCAATATACCCGAGAAAACGGACAAACCTTTACTTACAATCTAATCTCCGGCGTTTGGCAAGCCGATGCGGATGTCGTGTACCGTCTCGAAGAAATCACAAGCTCTAGCACGCGTACCGGCTGGAAAATCATTACGCCTAACGACACGATAGAAACCTACAACAGCGCCGGTGATTTACTCACTATCACGGATAGAAAAGGCATTACGCAAACACTCACGTATAGCTGTAAAACGGTGAGTGCCAGTTGTCCAAGCGTCACCCCAACGGCTATTGCCCCGTTTAACAATCTGCTTATCCGTGTAGAGGATAGCTATAACCGTCGCTTAAGTTTTACCTATAACACCGCCGGACGTATTTCAACAATCACGGATAACGCAGGTAGCGTCATTCGCTACGGCTATGACAGTGATAATAATCTCACTACGGTCACTTACCCCGATGAAACACCCACTATCAGCACCGACAATCCAACAAAGACTTACCTCTATAACGAATCGGCCAATACCGCCGGAGTCAGTCAAATCCATGCCTTAACCGGCATTATCGATGAAAACCATGTGCGCTATGCCACCTACCAATACAATGCTCAAGGCAAAGCCATCAGCACCGAGCACGCAAACAGTACCAACAAATTCAGTTTGACCTACAACAATGACGGTAGCACGACCATTACCGACCCATTAGGCTAAGTACGTAGCAATTTTGCCAAAACCATTCTAAACGTAGTTAAAAGTACCGGCCAAACCCAACCCGCTGGCATTGGTTGCGGCCCTGCGGCGCGTAACATTGACTACGACGCCAATGGCAACATCACGCGCTTAACTGACTTCAACGGCAACACCACCTGCTATGCCTACGATACTACGCGCAATCTCGAAACCATCCGTGTTGAAGGCCTAGCATCCGGCAGCGCTTGTCCGACCAACCTCAGCAGCTATCAACCCGCCGCAGGCAGTAGCGAGCGCAAAATCAGCACCGAATGGCACCCCTCTTGGCGACTGCGTACCCGCGTTGCCGAAGCCAAGCACCTAACCACCTGGGATTACGGCGAAACCTTAGACGAATGCGGCGCGTTAGGCGTAGTATGCAGTCACACCGATTACGCGACCAACGACGATACCGGCGGCCAAGGCTTAACGGCAACCACTACCGCCGCGCGGCAATGGCGTTACCAATATAACGCACGCGGACAACTGCTGGTTAGTGATGGCCCAAGAGACAACAGCGATGCCAACGACCAGACGTTGTACAGTTATTACGCTGACGACGCTACCGACAGCAATAACCGCAAGCGGCTATACACCGTCACCGACAGTGCCGGTCATGTCACCACCTATAGCCAGTACGACGCCAACGGCAGACCCACCCGCGTTATCGCTGCTAATGGCGTGATAACCGACTACCTGTACACCGCGCGCGGTCAAATTCAAACGCTTACCGTCGCCGGGCGCAGCAGCCAATTCAGCTATGACGCCAACAACCAATTACAACACATTAGCCACCCCGCGACCGGCAGCGTGACCTATAGCTACGATGCCGCCCATCGCTTAACCGACATCACCGATGCCGTTGGCGATAAATTACACTATAGCCTTGACAACGCCGGTCATCGCACTCAAGTGCTTACGCTTGCTCAAGGTGCAACGACGCCCAGCCGTATCATTAACCAACGTTTTGATGCCCTCGGTCGGCTCTGGCAAACCTTAAACGCTGCCAACCAAGTGCTGCGCGAAAACAACTACAACGCACAAGGCAATTTACGTCGAACCTTAGACAACTTCAGTGATACCGAACAAGCCATCACCGATTACCACGGCTACGACACGCTCAACCGGCTCACGCAAGTGACTGACGCGCTGAATGGCGAAGTCAGTCACCACTATGATGCGCAAGACCACCTGACTCAAGTCACTGATGCCAGAAACAATAGCACTCTCTATAGTACCGATGGCTTAGACAATAAACTGTCCGAAACCAGCCCGGATCGAGGCAACACACAACACAGTTATGACCCTGCGGGCAATGTCAAAACGCGCATCGATGCACGCGGCGCAGCGGCATTTTATCGCTACGACCACCTCAACCGGCTCATCTCGGCCAGCTACCAGATATTACCCGGAGGCCCACCTAATAGTTTAGATGTCACCTTCAACTACCGCTATGACGGCAACCCCAACCCTAGCAACAACAATGCAGTAGGTCGCCTCAGCCACAGCGACGACGCAACCGGTGCGACTGATTGGAGTTATGACAGCGAAGGTCGCTTGCTCAGCAAAAACCAACGTACCAACGCAATTAATCTCATCAGCCGCTATGATTACGACCCCAGCAGCAGCCGTGTGCATCGCTTTACCTATCCGTCCGGCGCCACACTCTATTATGATTACGATGCTGCCGGACGCATCAACGCGTTACATTACGCTGTTGATGCGCAAAGCAATGCGCAAACACTGCTAGACACGGTGAGCTACCAACCGCTAGGCGCGATGCAAAGCTACCGGTTGCCCCAGGTCGCCGGTCAACCCAGCATCAGCCGCGACATTGACCAAGATGGTCATATCATCCGCTACCACCTCAATGACAGCGACATCGAGCTAAGCCGCGACCGGCAAGGCAATATCATGAGTCGCACCAGCGTCAATGACAGCCAGAGCTACAGTTATGACCTACTCAGCCGGTTGACCGACACCAATACTGCCGCCAACTACCAACACTACGACTATGACGCCAACGGCAACCGCACGCAAAAAACCGTTGACAGCAACACCACCCTCTATCAAGTTGCAAGCAACAGCAATCGCCTTAACAGTATTGCCAGCAATGCGCAAAGCTATGACGCAACGGGTAACCTCACCAGCAACGGTACGTTACTGTTCAGCTATGACGCGGCTGGACGGCTAAAAAACGCCATAATGCCCAACGGTATTGCCTACGCGTACGGCATCAACGCCCACGGCCAACGCGTTAGCAAAACTGGGCCAAGCAACCTAAACCCGACCTTTACGACCTACTACGCTTACGACGAAGTCGGCCATTTAATCGGCGAATACAACACTAGCGGTGCGCGTATCCAAGAGCACCTTTGGCTAAATGACCAGCCTATCGCCGTCATTGACGCCAGCGGCAACGTCTACTACGTCCTCAGCGACCATCTGAACACGCCCAGGCAAATCATCGACAGTAACCAGCAACTGCGCTGGCGCTGGGACGCCACCGACCCATTCGGCGCTAACCTAGCCAACGACAACCCCAGCGCTTTAGGCAGCTTCACCTATAACCTACGCTTCCCTGGGCAATATTTTGATAGCGAAACCGGGCTGCATTACAATTACTTTAGGGATTATGATCCGGGTAGTGGACGGTATATCGAGAGTGATTCGATTGGGTTACGGGGTGGGTTGAATACTTATGGGTATGTTGATGGAAATCCGTTATTTTTGACTGATCCGTTAGGTTTGTATGGCTTGTCCGTGGCATGTTTTGCTTGCCATACAGGTATTTTAGATATTTATAACCCTTACTTTTCTGCCCCGTTTAATCGACCCAACTTATTCCGAAAATCGATACAAAAAGCGTGCGATACATATCCTGATGATCCTTGTAAAGGAATTCTAGAAGCGATGAATCAAGCAATGGATGAATTAGACGAGCGCTATGATGATGCAGAGCAAGATCATTTATACCAATATGAACAATTTATTACGGGTAATATCACCCCTGGTACTACATGGGAAGGGCATATTACCCAGTACGTCGGTTTGCAAAATAGATTAAAAGAACTAATGAGAGCCGCAGATGCCTATAATTGTGAATATGATAAAAGTCTCGTTGAAAAATACAGTACTCGTCCGTTTCCTGAAAAACCATTAAGATACAGATAATGAGTTTTATTATGGGCGATGAACTAATAAAGCGGTATCCAAGAGACTTTCGTCAAATCTGGCTGTTTTCGATTCGAGTATTAAGCTACGATTTTTCACTAAAGATCTGGTCATATTTGGGCTTACCAGGACAACCGGAAGAAAGCAATAAAATTAATGTCTTAGCAAAAGAGTATTATCAAAAAACTATTAGTCAAAAAGCAAAAAATATCCTCCAATGGCATATTGCTGAACAAGAATTAATTGAAATCATTAACTCTTTTCAAAATAGTGTTGCTGAATGTTTAGGGGAACAAATACTAATTCAGCTTAGAAATTGGATTATGGCCCTATGCTCAATGTGGAGCAATAGTATCGCTGATGGAAGAAGTATGAAATTTTTTTTCGACTTATTAAGGACTAATACATCAGTTAACTTACCAATCTCAGTTGAAAAATTTTGTTTAGTGGTTAACAAAATATCAGAGGAACTGGACATACGAAACCAATTTATAGCTGAATTTAATGCATATGAGCTAAGCGAATGGGATGCTAATGTTGAAAGATTTTTTCAACTTGAAGATATTATTGGAGATGACCTAGAAAGCATATTTGTCCATTTTTCTGCGATAAGAATTTGGCAATTTATTTCATTGCATTTATCACAAGACGAAATAAGAAATCTTAAATCGATAATTCCACCATAAACTCGTAAGATGTATGAATGTAAGGTGGTTTCGCGCCAGCAAACCGCCGTCGGTGTACTTCGAAAGGCCATAAGATGCGCTTATAGGATGCTGCCGACGTAAGGATCCGCATCGCTCGCGTTTCCTCGATTGATGCGCCTCGTACCTTGGTACATCCTATGGCCCTACGACTATGATGCCAACAGCAACCGCACGCAAAAAGCTGTTGATAGCAACATCACCAGCTATCAAGTGGCAAGCAACAGCAATCGCCTTAACAGCATCGCCAGCAATGCCCAAAGCTATGACGCAACCGGCAACCTCACCAGCAACGGTACGTTACAGTTTAGTTATGACGCGGCTGGACGCTTAGTACAAGCCCAAACGTCTACCGGCCTCTACCGCTACGGCGTCAATGCCCACGGCCAGCGTGTCAGTAAAACCGGTTCGGCCTACTTAATGCCGACCCCTTCAACATACTACGTCTACGATGAATCCGGACATTTAATCGGTGAATACGACACCGGCGGTGCGCGTATCCAAGAGCACATTTGGCTAAACGACCAGCCTATCGCCGTCATTGACGCCAGCGGCAACGTCTACTACGCCCTCAGCGACCATCTGAACACGCCCAGGCAAATCATCGACAGTAACCAGCAACTGCGCTGGCGCTGGGACGCCACCGACCCATTCGGCGCTAACCTAGCCAACAACAACCCCAGCACTTTAGGCAGCTTCACCTATAACCTACGCTTCCCAGGGCAATATTTTGATAGCGAAACCGGGCTGCATTACAATTATTTTAGGGATTATGATCCGGCGAGTGGGCGGTATATCGAGAGTGATCCGGTTGGCTTACGGGGTGGGTTGAATACTTATGGGTATGTTGGAGGTAATCCGGATAATTTTGTGGATCGTTTGGGTTTGGATTCGGTTTTAATTTTTCAAACAGAACCTGATTTTAACCACGGACAGGCACCAGATTCATGGAATCTTGCTGCAAGCTATGCAGGAGGACAAGCTTTAAAGAATTGTTCGTGTAAACCAGAAGATATTCATGTCCTACCAGTTACAAATGTTGGTCAAGTTAATTCAGCTTTAAGTAGCTTTCAAGATATTTCAATGATTTACTTTATTGGCCATGCTGCAAGCCATTCTATATATGTTGGTGGCCAAAGCCTGCCTGATACCAATATTTCCAGCAATGGAGGTGTTAACGATCATTCTCCATCAAATTTAAATTGGGCAAATTTAAAGCCAGGCGCAACTATTAATATTTGGGGGTGCCACGCAGGGTTTGGTTCAAATTCAATTGCGCAGCAGTTAGCAAATATAAGTGGCGCGACTACAATCGCACCCAGCACATTTTTAAATTTTAGCGAAATTACCGGAGCACCATTTATACATTGGTGGCGACCTGGCTCTTGGAATACATTCTCACCGAAACCTAAGCAAGAATGCACCGATGGATGCTAATAATTATTCTTGATATTTTTATAAAACTTATCCTTAAGGCTATGACTTCCTTAACTACTTAATATTCCAAATAAATAATGTTAAAAAAAATTTTTTCATGGCTATTATTTTTTTTACTTTTAACTGAGGGGTTCTATTTCAAGGCATTGCTTATACGAACAGATTATGGGAGTCATGGAACAACGTTAGGGTGCGATGTGATTATCATTGTATTCGTGTGTTGTCTTGCTGCATTATTGATTAGCATAAGCTTATTTATGATAACTAAGCCAAGATCCAATGTTTATTTAGCTTTTTTAATAGCAAGCGCATTTATGTTAGTCATTTTTTTTATAATGAATTTAATTGGAATCATTATAGGAATTGGTGACGGGATTGATGGAAGCTTGTTAAATTTTATATGTCCATCGACTGGAAGTTTGGGTCAGACCTTACATTTGACACCGACTACGCCATTGCCAATAAAATCGTAAGATGTATGAATGTAAGGTGGTTTCGCGTCAGCAAACCGCCGTCAGTGTACTTCGAAAGCCTAGCCTAGAAATAATAGGGGTCAAAATAATAGGGGTCAGAGTAAATTTAAATTCTTACTTTTTATCTGACTCAGTCCATTA
>CAWUNX010000064.1:0-11993 GCA_963923905.1 uncultured Methylocucumis sp. | reverse complement strand
CAACAACAGAGATTCCTAAAAATTTTGAGTCATTGGTCTATCAAGAATTAAAAAAAGTAGATTTGCCTATTAAGTCAAAAAAACAAAAAGATATTCAAAACCTAAGCAATACAAAATTATTACTGGATGTGTTATTTCGCCAGATGGAACATTGAAAGTTCCTAATAAACTTAGAAAAGAAATTATTGATGACTACAAAAAGTTACATAGTCAGGGTTTAAGTGATGCTGAAACAAAGTCTTTGAAAGGTAAAATTCAGGCGGCAAGACAAATTGAGCCTGATTTTTTTCTGAACCCGTAAGTCGTATAGATGTAATGCGGTAAGGGGATTCGCCGTTAGGCAATCCGCCAGCTTCGATGTACACCGATGGTGGTTTGCTGTCGCGAAACTTCCCTGCTAACTTCTTCATATTGCTTAAGCTAATGGCAGTGATGTAGTGGGTGAGAACGAGTAAATCGTTTTATTTGAATGTTTAAGTCTGAGATTAAACCTATGACAATTAACTACCACGACATCATCACTATAGACGCCGGTAAACGTAGCCGCAAGCCTTGTATCAGAGGGCTTAGGATAACTGTTGACGACATTCTCGACTGCTTTGCAGCAGGTATGACCGAACAAGAGGTTTTAGACGCAAGAACACCACCAACGTATGAATAGGCAATAGCTCACTCTGGTCGGCTTAGCACAGGCCATTGTTTTAGCCCTTGCGCCAATAACACATGATAAGGGTTGCTTGGGTCGATTGAGTTTTCGATTTGGCCTAGGGTTTGAATATGCTCGAAAGCGTTGGTGACAGCTTTGGGCAAGGGTATGTATTTGTGTTCGACTATTAAATAGGCTGAATGGTCGATTGGATTATTGGGGCCGGGCCAGAGTTCGTATTGCGAGGCGATTTGCCCTGTGGTTTCGTAGCGGTAAACCTGCGGCTGCTCTGGTAGGTAAAACGCTAATTCACTGGTCATGAAGCGATGGCCTAGCGTGATAATAAACGCATCTCGTCCGTGTTGTTGTCGATAACTGTCCACTTGCGTAGCGAGCTGACGCCAATATTTAAAGCGGCTGGTCGGGTCTAGCGGGCTGTTGGTTAAGTTAAAGGCTGAAATTAATAGCGGTAATGCGTAGGTTATCAGCACTAAGCCTAAACCTAGTTTTATGCCGTTGGCGAGGCTATTGGGTAAGGTTTTGAGTTGGCTGTAGCTGCCGCTAGTTAGAATAATTGCGCTAAAATAAAACGGCACTGCCCAGTTGCCCTGAGTTTTTTGGCCTAAATTTAATAGAAAAATACTGGCTAATAGCACTGGCCCTGTTAGTGTTAAAAACTGTTCAGCGGCGTTGAGTTGTTTAAAGTGGCGCAAGCGTTTTGCGCTGTCCGAGATAACGAGTACGCAAAGTAATGGCGACACTAACAGTAATTGATAGCCGATGAAACTAGCGGCTTGGCCTGCTCTAGCTGATAGGTTTAAAACCTCTTGGGTTAAGTGATGTTTGCTATGCTCATACATGACCCAGTCATGCTCGGCATTCCACGCTAAGATGGGTATTAAGCTAAGCAATACCGGCACTAAATAGCTTAAAAAACGTCGGCTTAGTAGTAACTGCCGTCTATTTTGCTCTAGCGCTAAGTAAATCAATACCATTAGTGGTAATAGCAAAGCGACTTGTTTGCTTAATACTGCTGCGCCAGTTGCACAGCCAGCCCATAGCCAGGCTTTATCGCGTTTTTTAAATAAGGCTTGTTCAAGGTAGTAGAGCGACATCGCCCAAAAACAACATAGCGGTGCGTCTATCGTCATGATGAAGCCTAGCAAGACGTTAAACGGCATGGCGATTAAGATGAGTAAGGCCAGACAACCCGCTTTAGGCGAGTAAACCGCTGAGGTTGTTTTGTATAAATAAACCAGGGTTAAAGTATTTAATAGTGCTGCGGGTATGCGTACTGACTCTACGCTAGAGCCACCTAGCGTTGTAGCAACCGCAATAATCCAGGCCACCATCGGCGGTTTGCTGTAATAACACCAATCGGGTTGGCGTGACCAATCCCAGTAATAGCTTTCATCGCCGATTAGCTCCAAGCCATTGCTGGCAATGTAGCTAATTTTTAGAATGAGTATGACTATAAATAGCCAGGTTAGGCTACGCTCTGACAGCGAGAGAAATTGGGTTAGCATGGGGAGAAAGCAAATAGTGCTATCAGTTTGCAAGGTACGCATGGCGTACCCTACATGCTGTGACGGTTTAGAAGGTATGCGTTACAGCACAACACGCATTTTTTTGTCAGGTTGCGGTGTTAAGCCGGGGAGTGCGGAAATCGCTTCGCGTAGTTTCGATTCCCAACTGCGTCTTAGTCTGGGTAAGTAATCGTCATCATCATCGAAGCAATAATATTCGTTAAAGCTAAAGCTATTTTTGCGGTAAATCAGCATTTCTACTGGCGGGCCTACACTGGCATTACTGCGGATAGTGGAATCCATAGAGACTAGGCAGCAGCGCGCGGCTTCATCAATCGATGATTCCAATTTTAAAAACCGGTCTAATATCGGTTTGCCGTATTTGCTTTCGCCAATTTGCAAAAAGGGGGTATTAGCCGATGTCGTGATGCTATTGCCTTCGGCATATACCATATAGGCGCCATGGGGTTCGTCACCAATTTGGCCGGCGATAATAAATGTAGCGGTAAAATTAAACGCCGATTGGCCTTCGGCATTTAGATGTTGTTTTTGTTTCTCGACGCTAATATGACCTAAATAACTAGCGGCTTCAGACAAACATTCAACGGTATTTAAATTAACGCCCGCTTTTTTAATTTTGTCTCTATGCAATTGCTCAATGACCGCTTGGGTTGTAGCAAGATTGCCGGCGCACATTAATATAATAAATCGGTCATCATGCGTTTCAAATGCGTGCATTTTTCCGTGGGTACTGACATTATCAATACCCGCGTTGGTTCTGGAGTCCGATACCAGGATTAAACCTTCATTGATAGAAGCGGCAATACAATAAGTCATAGTCTTAACAGGGCAAGAACAAGGCAGAGTATTTTAATCTTTATTTAAGTAAATTACACCAGGTGTGCTTGATGCGAAAGCTTTTAGGTCAATGAATTATCACTATGAGCGCTCAGCGTCTTGCGACATCAACAGACACGCTTAACGAGTGATGCCCACCCCCATAAGCAATGCCTTTAAGTGGTGTAACATCGGCAAAATCACGTCCCCAGCCTAACGTGATATATTGGTCATTCGGTATTTTATTATTGGTAGGGTCAAAATCTTGCCAGCCGACGGTCGGTATATAGACGGCAAACCAAGCATGTGAGGCATCAGCACCGACCAGTCTAGCTGTGCCAGGTGCGGGTATGGTTTCTAAGTAGCCTGAAATATAGCGTGCGGCTAACCCTAAGCTGCGCAGACATGCTATCGCTAAATGAGCAAAATCCTGACATACCCCGCGCTTATGCTCTAACACGGTGGCTAGCGGCGTAGCAATGGTCGTGAAAGAAGGGTCATAAGTGAAATCATGGTAAATGCGTTGGGTTAAATCGCAAGTGGCTTGATATAACGATTGGTTTTTAGTAAACGAGGCCTTAGCATAATCCACCAAATCATCTGAAGCGGTGACTATTGCTGAATCCAATAAGAATTGTTTGGCTTCTAATAGCTCGGGTGTTAATAGTGCGTGGCTATCCGAGCTTAGTAGTTCGCGTGCTGCTTCCCACGTTATCGCAGCATTGTTTGGCATAGATACCGCTGTGACACAAACATCGCTAATCGCGGTAACGGTGAGCTCTTTATGCGGTTGCTGAATAGCAAAATAAGCGGTGCGATTGCCAAAGTAATCGTCAAATTCTTGAAAGTCACTAGGCGTAGGCGTGATAACAAACCTGGTATTTAAACAACGCTGGTGTGCTAAATTGCGCGGCTGTAGACGGGCTTGATTTTGGCATAATCCGACGGCTTGGCTGTAGTGATACGTCGTTGTGTGGGTAATCCTGTAATTCATAGCTCATCATCTAAGCGTTGTACATGGGTTAAATCGGTGGTTTGGGAGTGGCTGAAATAAGCTTGTGCAATCACGTCGGCGAGTTGCCATAACAGCTCTTTACTATCGGCTAATAGTTTATCCAGTGTCAAATAGCAGGCCTCTTCCTCACTGGCAGCGAGTAACGTGGTTAAATTGCTTAGCTTTATGTCAGTGTATAGTTTCATGATTAATTGCTCTTCTTCGCTTAAACGACTTTTGCGTTCTCTAGGCAGTTCTGCAATATGTGCTGAAAGTTGTTGCAGTTGATAGGCGAGTGAGCGTGGATGAGCGGCATCAAATAGTAATAAATCCAATACCATAGGTAGTTGTACTGGGCAGCGATAGCGGCGCTGATAAATCGTTAAGCTATGGGTGGAATAGAGCACGGCTTCTAAAACTTGGCTTTGTACCGCGCTTTCTTGTTTGCAAACTAACGCACCGCGTAACAGCGTGATTAAAGCTAAGGCGCGTTCTAGTTTACGACCACTGTCTAACATGAGCCAACCAGCTTCGCGTGTCATGCTTTCGCTGGTTAAGCCAGTAAACGCGACGATGCCGGTAATTAATTCATCCAAACAGCTTAGCAAATGTTCTAGCGCCATATCGTTATTAATCACACGTTGTTGCCAGCGGTGTTGGATATTATCTATCGTGCGCCAGGTATCTTGTGACCATAAATCACGCACACTAAATGCAGTCTGCACAAACGCTTGTATATTAGCCGCGAGCGAACCGGGTTTTAAGCTGTCTTTGGCTAGGGAAAGCAACTCAGTTTGTGGTGTGTTTAGCAGCACGCTATCGGCACCGACAAAGCCTGGGTAACTCGTAGTAACGTGCGTTAAGCTGGCTAATAAAATGCTTAGCGACGATTGCTCGATAAGGTCATTAAATTCTAATAACGAGCGCATCTTAAGTAACACGGTGCGTAGTAAGCGAGCGGATGCTTCAATGCGTTCAATATAACGCCCTACCCAGAACAAATGGTCGGCTGCACGGCTAGTGAGGGCTTCGCTAACGGCTTCGACAACTAACGTGCGCGTGGGTGGTGTATTGCTGACCGAGGTTTCTTGGGTGGCAGGGGCCAAAACCCAGGTATCCTTGCTAAGACCACCGGATTGGTTGGAGACTGAGAAAGGATTTTGCCCTGAAGCGACCCGGGTCAGTCCGCCTGACATGACGGTATAATCGCTGCCGTGGGCAACAACAAATTGGCGTAATACTGCTTGGCACGGTTCGATGTTATGGTCTATGAAGGCCGGTACTGATGCTAAGTGCATTTGTTCTTGCCCAACGAATAAATAAGGCTTAGCAATAATTTCTGCGCGTAAACGCTGTTGCTGTTCACCCGATAATTCATTGCCAAAAATTGCGCTATTACCTGGATTACGATTAATGTGTTTAATGATTAATCGGTCTAAGTTGTTTAAGACAAAGTCACGTTCTTTAGCATGACCACACCACCAGGTAGCAATAGAGGGAAGTAGTAAGTCTTCGCCCAGGAAATAACGGGCTAATTGCGGTAAAAAGGCCAGTAAGCCAGGATTTTCTAAAATACTAGAGCCTAATGGGTTGGCTATCGCGACATTGCCGCGCCGCACTGCTTCCATGAGTCCGGCGACGCCTAAGCGGGAGTCACTGCGTAACTCTAACGGGTCGCAATAGACATCATCGACGCGTCGTAAAATAACATCCACATGTTGCAAGCCGGCCAGCGTTTTTAACCAGACATGACCATCACGCACCGTTAAATCGTCGCCTTGGACTAAGGTATAACCTAAATAAGCGGCTAAATAGGCGTGCTCAAAATAGGTTTCGTTAAATGGACCAGGAGTCAGAATGACAATACGCGGATTTTCTTTGTTTTGTGGTGATAAGCCGGCTAAGCCTTTGTGCAAGCCTTTAAAAAAATTAGCTAGCCTATGGACTTTATTTGCTTGAAAAATATCGGGTAACACGCGTGTTAACACCATACGGTTTTCCAACGCATAACCTGAACCTGACGGAGCTTGGCTTCTATCGTCTAAAACAAATAATTGGCCGTTATTGCTACGAACCAAGTTGGCTGAGTAAATAATTAACTGCTTAATTTGTTGTCTAGGTATTGCGCCTACACAACTGGGCAAAAAGCCTTGATGACCGTAGATTAACTCCGGCGGCAACAAGCCTTGTTTTAATAAATCTTGTGCGCCGTATATATCTTTTAGGATTAGGTTTAATAATTCGGCGCGTTGTTGTAAGCCAGCGGCTAACCGTAGACCATCATCATGGCTAATCAGCAGCGGTATGGGGTCTAAACGCCAAGGCCGCGCCATTTTTTGCGTATCACCATAGACATTATAAGTAACGCCGTTTTCGCGTAATAAACGTTGCGCTTCTTTGCGACGCTTATCCAGCTCAGTAATGCCTAGTGTGTTTAATTGCGACCAATACGACAACTCTTTAGCATCGTGTACGACGCTTTCATTGTCGTACACGCCTAGTTGCGTAGGGAAATATTGACCGCTATCAGTTTGTGCAAAGGGATTTATAACGCTCACGCGATAACCTGTTACCGTTAACGATGTTGATAACGTAAGTCTAATGTAAATGGAAAATCATTGTTGAGTTCTTCCATAGGCGGAGCCATCGGCCTTGGTGCATCGGTGTGTATTCTAAAGCGTTGTTCTAGCGCTTGGTCGGCGACGGCTTCGGTTGTGGTTTGTGCCATAGGTGGTTTTATGATTGCTCCCGGTGTATGACCATAATCCCAGAATCGGCTAATGCGTCTGGCTTCGGCTTCAAAGCTGTTAACCGGGAAGCGTTCATAGCTACGCCCACCGGGATGGGCAATATGATAAGTACAGCCACCGACCGAATGGCCGTTCCAGGTATCTATCACATCAAAAATTAATGGTACATGTGGGCTAATCGTTGGATGCAAGGCTGATGGCGGTTGCCAGGCACGGTAACGCACACCAGCAACATATTCGCCGATACGGTTAGTCGGGCGTAATGGCAGGCGTCTGCCGTTACAGGCAATGACATAGCGTCCCGCCGTAAAGCCAGTGACTTTAACTTGTAAGCGCTCGACCGATGAATCAACATAGCGGGCAGTACCGGTACTTGTGACTTCTTCACCTAAGACATGCCAAGGTTCTATCGCAAAACGCAGCTCTAGTTCCATGTCATCGGTCATCATGACGCCGTATCTTGGGAAGCGGAATTCAAAAAATGGCTCTAGCCAGCTCAGCTCAAAGGGGTAGCCTGCTCGTTTTAAGTCATTGACCACGCCGATTAAGTCTTGCCGTACATAGTGCGGGAGCATAAAGCGGTCATGTAATTCTGTACCCCAACGCACTAAGTCGTGCTGATACGGCTTACGCCAAAACCATGCGATTAACGCGCGTAATAACACGGTTTGGACAAGTGACATACGCGCATGAGGCGGCATTTCAAAGGCTCTAAGCTCTAAAATACCTAAACGACCTGTTGAACTATCAGGCGAATAGAGTTTGTCTATACAAAATTCGGCTCTATGGGTATTACCGGTAATATCGGTTAACAAATGCCGTAACAAGCGGTCAACGAGCCAAGGCGCCGGCACTTCACCCGCTGGCATTTGTTGGAAGGCGATTTCTAACTCATATAATTTTTCATCTCGACCCTCATCAACTCTAGGTGCTTGACTGGTAGGGCCGATAAACATGCCAGAGAATAAATACGATAAGCCTGGATGATGTTGCCAGTAAGTAATTAAGCTGCGTAATAAATCGGGCCGTTTTAATAGTGGGCTATCGGCGGGCGATTCAGCGCCTATAGTGATGTGATTGCCACCGCCTGTTCCCGTATGGCGACCATCGAGCATAAATTTTTCAGTACCTAAACGTGATAAATAGGCGTTTTGATACAGTATTTCGGTTTTTTCGACCAATTCCGGCCAGTTTTTAGACGGATGTATGTTGACTTCTATTACGCCGGGGTCAGGCGTAACCATGAGTCGTTCAACACGATAATCTCTAGGTGGCTCATAACCTTCAATCACCACAGGTAAGCCTAGTTTTTCCGCAACGACTTCAATCGTTGCGATGAGGTCTAAATAATGTTCCAGCATAGACAGCGGTGGCATGAATAAATACAAGCGACCATTGCGCGGCTCTATACAAATCGCGGTATGCGGTACATCGACGTAACGGCTAGGTACATCGCCAGGCTCTTGTTCATTGAGCTCGGATGTAGTGCTTTTTTCTTCAAATGTGCTGTAACGCTGCATGACTTCGCCAAAATAATCGGCTAATTTCGGTAAGTCTTTGAATAAACTTTGCGGTTCTTGTGGGTCACGTCGTTCAGGCGCTACCCAAGGCAAGCTGCTTAACGGCATACGCATACCGATAGGCGAGTTACCGGGTATTAAAAACATTGCGCCCCGTCTAAATTCCCAAGGGCCGCTTTGCCAAACATGGTTATACCAATTCCATTTTAACGGTAAGGTAAAACCTACCGGCATACCCAAGTCTTGGTCTAATACTTGCGCCAGCGTTCTACGTTCTAGCGGGTCTTTTAAATCGGCTTTAAGTGGGTTCAGGTTAGTCGGTAATGTGCCTTCTTGCCATAAGTAATAAAAGCTGTCTTCGTATGCTGGTGTGATATGGCTTTCCGTTACGCCTAAATAGCGAGTGAGCTCTTGAGTAAACGCTAACGCATCTTTAATGTCATGACCATAATCGGTATTGATGTCGGCTAATAGCTCAGGGTTGCGCCATATCGGGGTATGGTCTTTACGCCAAAAAATACCATATTGCCAGCGCGGTAGAGGTTCGCCGGGATACCATTTGCCTTGCCCATAATGTAATAACGCGCCTTTGGCAAAAACATCGCGCAAACGTTTGGTCAATTCTTGTGCGCGCTCACGTTTGTGTGCACCATCTGCGTGCGTATTCCATTGCGGACTTTCCATGTCATCAATAGAGACAAAAGTAGGTTCACCGCCCATCGTCAGCAGAACGCGGTCTTGTTCGAATTGCTGGTCTACTTGTAAGCCCAGCTCGTTAATGGCATACCATTGTTCATCGCTATAAGGTTTGGTGACGCGTGGGTCTTCAAATAAGCGCTCGACGGTATTGCTGAAATCAAATTCGACTTCGCAAGGGTCTGTGCAACCTGTGACTGGCGCAGCACTGGCTGGCGATGGCGTACAGGCTAGCGGAATATGGCCTTCGCCTGCTAACAAACCCGATGTTGGGTCTAAACCTATCCAGCCGGCCCCTGGAATATAGACTTCAGCCCAGGCATGTAAATCAGTAAAGTCTTGGGCGGGTCCTGATGGACCGTCTAATGATTTAATGTCGGCGGTTAATTGCACTAAATAACCTGAGACAAAGCGTGCCGCTAAACCAAAATGCCGTAAGATTTGCACTAATAACCAGGCCGAATCACGGCACGAGCCATTGGCTTTGGTTAATGTTTCTTCACAGCTTTGAATGCCTGGTTCCATGCGAATGTTATAGGCAACCGTTTGATATACGGCGCGGTTCACATCCACCATAAAATCGTTAATATTGCGCGGGCTTAAGTCGAACTTAGCGAGCCATTGCTTAAGCTGCTCGCCTGATTCAGTGACTTCTAAGTAAGGTACTAATTCTTTAGCGAGTGCTTCTTCGTAGGTAAATGGAAATTTTTCAGCATAGCTTTCGACGAAAAAATCAAACGGATTAATCGTCGTCATATCGGCAATGACTTCGACATCGACGCTTAATAAACGAGTTTTTTTCGGAAACACCACGCGTGCCAAAATATTGCCAAATGGGTCTTGTTGCCAGTTAATAAAATGCTCTTCTGGCTCAATGCGTAAACTATAACCTTTTATCGGTGTACGGCTATGTACCGCAGGGCGCAACCTAAACACATGTGGCGACAGCGCGACAGCTTTGTCGAAGTGGTAAATCGTTTTGTGCCGAATGGCTACTTTTATTGACATGCGAAAATCCTCGACGTTAAGTGATGTAGCATAGCAAAGCGCCTATGATTAATAGGCTTTGCGTTGTTGTTCGGATTGCATTCTGAGCAATTCCTCTTCAATGCCAGCGGCAAACGTCAGTTGTGCGACATTATTGGTATGGAAAAACCCTTGAAAATCTTGATAGCGCTGAACATATTCGATAATTAATGAAGAATGCTCAGATGACGTGGAAAAGATTTGTTTTAAGCCCTCTTGTTTAGAGCCTACGGCGTCGAGTAAAAAATCTTTGCCTTGTTCGCGTATCGCATTCACCACAAAATCAATATGCTCAATACCATTGCGCTCGCCATCTTTAACCGCTAGCGCTAGGTGATGTAAACGCGGGCCAAAGTTGCGGACAAAGCTTTCGGTGGGGGATGGGAAAATCTTAAAATGATTAACAAAATAAGGTGTGTGACTTGCGCTAAACACTTTTGCCGGGCTTTTGGCTTCGTCGCTATAGTGAATGCTTTTAGTCACGTTGGTGGATGAGTTTTGCTCAACCACATCTAACGCGCCCCAAAAATAATAACTCGATAACGACAACCATTCGAGCAAAGCAACTTCTCTATTTTGGCTATAAACCCGCGTGGCTAAATGGTCAACAGGTAAAATTAAATCATCGATTTGTAGGCGTTTTTGCTGGGCTTTAGCGTTGTCGCACGCGGTTCGCGCAGCGTCGTTTTCATTAATTTCGCCTAAATCATAATGCTTAGGTGCAGTGCTTTGGCGCTCTACATAGGCCACAATGGTGTGCGTGTAAGGCGAGGGCTTGGTAATCGCTAAGTTTGTCGGTAATTCCAAGCGCTGAACATCGTCCTGTGTGAAAAAAGTGAAGCCGCGTCCTTGTTGCAGCTTAACAACGCTGGCTAAATCACTGACGCGTAAAATCTCGCCTATATAGCGGCTATGCGGTTTATCCTTACCCATAGGATAAACTTCGTTTAAGCTTCTAAAAATGCCGCGAATACCATCATGTTTGACTTCGCGTATGATTAAATCAGGGCTGTTAGCATCGATGCGTAATACATGGGTCCAATGCGATGCACTCTCTTGAGTATGCAGATAATAATAAGAGGACATTAAACACAGCTCACCAATGTATTCAATGGCATTACCCGGCTCAACCGTTAACATCATCGCGTCTATTTCAAAAATGCTAGCGCTTAAACCCAGTTCGTCACGTTCTTCCAATAATCGATGCAAATATTCGTTAAAAAACGCTGACTGCAAGTGGTCACCGTGTATTGGATACGATAAGGACGATGGAGTTGTTAATAATGAGCTCATGGTGGGTTCTCGTTAAGATGCGATTTATAAAGCACGTTCTATACCAAAATGACAGCTTCGTCTATGGCTTATTTAAGCTGTTGTTAGACAGCATGATTTTCGCGCAGGGGAGATAAGCTAAAAAGTAAAGCCTATCAAGCTAGTCGAAGATGTGCGCATTATAGTGGTGCGTTGCTCTGTTGCTTTTACCAGGTTGCGTAAACTTAGCCTAATCGTGCATAGTACGCGAGTTTTTAAAACGGTTTTGTACTATTTAGCTAATACCAGGCACTTAACATGAAGCCGTTGCGATTTTTACCTTGACTATGTGGGTTACTATGAAGAGTTCGAGCATAACGGATGTGATGAGGCAAGCCGATGAGCTGACCTCGTTAGGCCGGGCTGAAGCCGCTGTGCAATACTATCAGCAGTGGTTGACAGCGGTATCAGAAGAGGAGTTGCCTTATCAGTATATCGCTTGGTTTAACATGGGGGTTTTATTGCGCGGTTTAGGTCAAATTGATGAGGCAATTACCGCTTATCAAACAGCACGCCAGTTAAAGCCGGATTTTTATCAAGCAGCGGTTAATTTGGGGCTTGCGCAAGAGGCTAAAGGTTTAACTGAGGCTGCGATACAAACGTGGTTAGCCGCGTTACAACCTATAGAGGCCCAAACCGTAACTTCTCATTACCCACAGGTGTTCGCAGCCCGAATCAAATCGGATA
>CAWUNX010000063.1:0-12146 GCA_963923905.1 uncultured Methylocucumis sp. | reverse complement strand
ATCATTAATCAGCACTAAAATCAAGGCGTTAATTAAGCCGCAGGCAACCGAAGCGGTGATTAATAACGGTTTGGATTTAGGGCTATCGAGAATAAATTCCAATAATTTATCAGGATCAAAGGATGGCGATTTAGCATTATCAAGCGAGTTACTCATTAAATTTCCTGGTAGGTCTTGTCGGGCTAGCAACCGATTGGAACACAATTTTAATTAAGAAGTGAAGTAATAGGGCTATAATTTTTGCTATTACAACAAAGCTCTGGTGTCAGTATAACATTGCCTAGAGTCCACCGATAAAACCAGCAGTTTATACACGAACTTTTTTATTGATTAGGAGTGACGATGCAAGCGAGCGATTCAGTACCCGTCGCAGAACTTTATGATTCTGCAGAAGGACAGTTAGGGCCTATTTTATTTGGCGGCCATTTACATTGGGGCTTTTGGGATGCTGACAATGCCGATGATGATTTTGCTGGTGGTTCGGAAAAACTGGCGCAATTAATGATTAATAAAACAACCATTGCTCAAGATGAGCATTTTTGTGATTTAGGGTGTGGGGTAGGGCTGCCCGCTATCAAATTAGCTCAGACAAAACACTGCTATGTCGATGGCGTGACTATTAGCGGTTATCAACAGCAGAATGCAACCGAACGCGCTGCTGCTGCGGGTTTACAAGAGCGGGTTAACTTTATTCACGCCAGTGCATTAGCGATACCTAAACCGGATTTAAGCTATGATGGCGGCTGGTTTTTTGAATCGATTTTTCATATGGGACATAAAGCGGCTTTGAAAGAAGCGGCGAGAGTGTTAAAACCTGGGGCAACCTTATTATTAACCGATTTACCGCTATTACCGACAGCAACTGAAGACTTTAAGCAATTTGTCAAACAGCATATTCATTCCGAGTTTGTCACGCAAGCCGACTATCCAACGTTATTTGCCGAAGCCGGTTTCGCTTTAGTTGAATGCTGGGATATTACCGAAAACGTCATGCAACCGTTAGTCGGTAAGTTTAAGCAAGCGCTTGAGCAGCATAAAGATGCCGTGATGGCCTGCGCTGATGATAAAACCGTCGATAACTGGGTGTATTTGTTTGAATATATGAGCCAAAATTTAGGTTATGTCTTGATAACTGCAAGAAAATTGTAAGTGAGGCTATACAACGTATCATGAACCGCGATTTTTAATCGTACATGATGATTTATTTCCATTCACCCTTAGGAGACTTTCGATGTTACTGACAAAAAAGCTATTGCTATTAACTTCAGCGCTATTCATTACCGGTTTGGCGTCATCAATTACTCATGCTAATGATTTATTTAAATACTCCCAACCGAACGGCTCAGTGACGATAACCAAAACCGATTTTCCTGATACGACGCCGTTATTACCGCCGTTAAGCATTAAATGTCCGGCTGAAGGTTATGTATTAGCCCAAGCCAATGCCGGGTTATTATTAGCGCCGGTCACCGGTTTTCCTGATGTGCAAGGCGGCATTAGTTTAACCACCGACAACTCCGAGCCATTTGCTGCTGACCCTAATCATTTCTATAGCATTGTGCAAAGTTCGCAAAATGGTACGAATAACGCCGTGTTGCCAGTTTTTATTGAGCGCGTCGTGCGTTGTAAACAAAACCAAATCGTCCGCTTACGCTTTGTTGCGTGGCATGAGTTTGCTGGTGACGGCAGTACCGCGTTATCACCGCGTATGGTGATGCAATATTTTCCAGAATAGTACCGGCAGCGCCGTTTTGGGGCAGGGTATGCAATGGTGTGTACCCTTTCTCTATTGTTTATTCGAGTTTTATGCCGCTACTCGATACAATGCGCGTTTTAACTTGAGTTAGTCACTATCATGGTTTGGAAACCCCATGTCACGGTTGCAGCAGTTATTGAACGCGAGCAACGTTTTTTACTAGTCGAAGAAGAAACCCCTAGCGGTATTTTATTTAACCAACCTGCCGGTCATTTAGACATGGGCGAGGATTTGTTAACCGCCGTCAAGCGTGAAGTCAACGAGGAAACCGCTTGGCACTTTACCCCTGAAGCATTACTTGGTGTACAGCTTTGGCGTAAAAACCCGGACAGCACAACGTTTTTACGCATTTGCTTTACGGGTTCTTGTTACGACCATAATCCTGAGCAGCCGTTAGATACCGGCATCATCGCCACGCATTGGCTAAGCCGTGACGAAATTGCCGCCATGACCACACGCTTACGCAGTCCATTAGTGCTGCAAGGCGTTGATGATTATTTAGCCGGTAAACGCTATCCTCTAGCCTTAGTACAATCGTTTCTTGATCACGCCTATGTCTAAGCACATCATCGTCGGTATGTCGGGCGGGGTCGATTCGTCGGTGACGGCATTGCTATTGTTGGAACAAGGCCATCAAGTGACCGGTTTATTCATGAAAAACTGGGAAGAAGACGATGGCACTGAATATTGCACGGCCATGCAAGACTTAGCCGATGCCGAGCAAGTCTGCCAGCGCTTAGGTATTCCCTTAAAAACCGTTAATTTTTCCGCCGAATATTGGGATGAGGTGTTTGAAGTCTTTCTAGCGGAGTTCCAAGCCGGACGTACCCCTAATCCAGATATTCTGTGTAATAAACACGTTAAATTTAAAGCGTTTTTGAATTATGCTATTGATGACTTAGGTGCGGACTTTATCGCGACTGGGCATTATGCGCGTGTGGCGCAACAAGGCGAACAGTTTGTGTTGTTAAAAGGTGTAGACTCTGGCAAAGAGCAAAGCTATTTCCTCTATACATTAGGTCAGCACGCGTTAGCGCGTACTTTATTTCCGATTGGCCATTTACATAAAACTGAAATACGCGCGCGAGCAAAACAGGCTGGTTTCGTTAATTATCAAAAAAAAGACAGTACCGGTATTTGTTTTATCGGCGAGCGTAAATTCAAAGAATTTTTAGCACGTTACTTACCCAGCCAACCGGGTGAGATGCGCACGCCAGAGGGGCTGTATATTGGTCAACATCATGGCTTAATGTATTACACGTTAGGCCAGCGGCAAGGCTTAGGTATAGGCGGGGTAAAAAATGCCCCCGATGAGCCGTGGTATGTGTTAGATAAGGACTTAACTAATAATGTTCTTATCGTTGGGCAAGGTCACGATCATCCACTGATGCACCATAACACCTTAGAAGCGGTCAGGTTAGATTGGTGCGATGGTAAACCGTTAACCCACGCTAAGCGCTGTGCGGCTAAAACTCGTTATCGGCAGCCTGACCAAGCCTGTTTAATCACACCGTTAGCGGATAATCGTTGCCATGTTGTTTTCGAGCAATCGCAACGCGCGATAACACCCGGGCAATCCGTGGTCTTTTATGACCACGAACAATGCTTAGGTGGGGGGGTGATTGAGGTTAAGTACAATTCTTGAACGTAGGGCACGGACAGCGTGCCCTAAAACTGATTCAGCGCTTGCTATATTCAACGATCACTTGCTTTCTAGGATGCTGCCAGTCGCCAATATAATGGGCGCGGAAACCATTGTTTTCGCCAAAATCGCACATCTCTGCTTGGGTATAAGCAAAATATCCATGATCATGAGGTGTGTCAGGATTACTGGTACGGGTATCGGTAACAAAATAAGTGGCATAAAATACGCCATCATCTTGCAACCAAGGTAATAAATTTTTAAAACACAGATTAATCAAAAAAGGCGGCAGATGCGTAAATAGTGATTGCGCAATTGCATAATCAGCTTTCTGAGCTAATTTTTCAAATTCAAATGCATCCGAAATAACAATATTAGGTTGTTTTTCCTGTTGTAACGCCGCACCCAATTCTTGTTCTAAGCCAGCTTGGATTAACCCTGTTTCTTTTTCTATACCTAAATAATGGCCCGCATCTAAGTAAGGAATCGCCTTTACGCCTAAGCGCAATGAGCCGCACGCAATATCGAGTAAATAATGCTGTGGTTTTAAGCCCTTAGACAGCAAAAAATCGAATTGCAAATTACCGATAACATCCCATAAGTCGCCTTGTCCGCCGACATAAGCGCGATGCCCCATTTCTGCAATACCTTTATCGCCTTCAGCCTGTAGAAACCAATTAGGCGCGCGTTTTTTTATCTGTCTAACAATTTTGTCGTAGATGGCTTTCATTGGGCCTCCAAAGTTGGCAAGAGATTTATCAGGGAGTACGTTTTATCAAACAATAACGGTTAAAGTGTAGTTGAATTCTACTTGTTATCAACGCCAGAGCCAGAGTTATACAAAATATTATTTATTGTAAGGTTTTTATCTTGTTCTCAAAGCCGTGACAATACAATTTCTTTACTATGAGGCCCTAGCCGTTAGTAATGTTTGTCACGAAATTTCATCCACTATGCACATTACAGTTTATAATAGTACATTAATTGATATGATTATTTCTTTATAGGCGACAGAATGAAAACCAGTCATGTGCTAATAGCAATTGCATTGCTTAATATAACAGGGTGTAGCTCAGTGACTCCTGAGGCGATGCCGTCTAGTGTTGCGCCTGTCAATGAGTTATTTGATCAGTCAGCCTCACAGCCTAAACAAACCTTGTTCAAAGCAGGCAAAACCTTAGAGTTAATCAGGGTTATGGATGGTGCTGTTTGTAAAAATGATATGGAAGGCGCTAAAGGTAGTTTTTTGCTATACGCCTATGCCGGAGATTTTGACAAAATTAAACAAGAGCAAGGTGAGGCGGTTATGAAAGCGATTGAGCATAAAATTGAAGTGTTTTCAGAACATGTTTTGCAACAGGCAATTGGCACGACTAATTTAGCAAAAGACCCATTTGCGGTCAGTGATGAACAAGTGCAAGCTAAAACGGCAAAAGAGTTTGAGCAACATTTTCGTGCAGCCGTACAGCATGAGATTGAGATTATAGAGCAAGAAACAAAGTTGACTTTGGATGTTAGCGCTTATCCGCCCTCATTTGTTTTTTTTCGTAATGGCTGCGATACTGAGCTATTAGAATCAGTGATTTTAGATGCTGAAGATAATGCACAAATGGAGCATTATTAATCTTAGCGTGTTTATCAGCTGTGGACGCCTCACGCGCCCTAATGTCTCTTAATATCTCACAATGATTGCCACATGAGCATTAAAAATCCGCAAGACGACTTACAAAACCAACTCAAAGCCGCCGCTTTGTCTTACCATGAATTTCCTGTTCGCGGCAAAATCAGCGTTACGCCGACTAAACAACTCACATGTCAACGTGATTTATCGTTAGCTTATTCCCCAGGTGTCGCAGCGGCGTGTGAAGAAATTGCGGCGTGTCCTACTGATGTGAGTAAATATACTGCGCGTGCTAATTTAGTCGCCGTCGTGACCAATGGCAGCGCAGTCTTAGGTTTGGGCAATATCGGCCCGTTAGCGGCAAAGCCGGTGATGGAAGGCAAGGCGGTGTTATTTAAAAAATTCGCCGGTATTGATGTGTTCGATATTGAGATTAACGAATCTGACCCCGATAAGTTGTGTGCCATTATTGCCGCGTTAGAGCCTACCTTTGGCGGTATTAATTTAGAAGATATTAAAGCGCCCGAATGTTTTTATATTGAGCGGCAATTGCGCGCTCGCATGAATATTCCCGTGTTTCATGACGACCAACATGGCACGGCGATTATTGTTAGCGCAGCGATATTGAATGGTTTGCAAGTCGTTGGTAAATCCTTGGATAGCTGTAAGCTGGTCGTATCAGGTGCCGGTGCTGCGGCGTTAGCGTGTTTAGAGCTATTAGTCGATTTAGGTTTTCCTTTAGCCAATATTTTTGTCTGTGATTTGGCTGGTGTCGTCTATCAAGGTCGCACCGAGCTGATGGATGAAGAAAAAGCCCGTTATGCTCAGGCTACTGATGCCAGAACACTCGCTGATATTATTACCGATGCCGATGTTTTTTTAGGTTTATCAGCCGGTGGCGTATTAAAACCCGCTATGGTGAAAACGATGGCCGCTAAACCTATTATTCTCGCTTTAGCCAATCCACGCCCTGAAATCATGCCGGAAGACATTCGTGCGGTTAGAGATGACGCGATTATTGCGACAGGCCGTTCGGATTATCCTAATCAAGTTAATAATGTCTTGTGTTTTCCTTATGTGTTTCGTGGCGCGTTAGATTGTGGTGCAACGACGATTACTCGTAGCATGGAAATTGCCGCAGTGCATGCATTAGCGGCATTAGCGCAGGCCGAGCAATCAGATTTAGCGGCTGCGGCCTATGATAATCATCATGTTGCATTTGGCGAAAACCACTTAATTCCCCTGCCATTCGATCCTAGATTAATGAGCCATATCGCGCCCGCAGTGGCTAAAGCAGCGATGGCGGCAGGCGTTGCCACTCGGCCTATAGAGGATTTAGCGCAGTACGCGCAAAAACTTAGTCAGTTTGCTTATCATAGCGGTAGCTTTATGCAGCCGATTTTTACTAATGCGAAGATGGCGCCTATCGCTAATAAACGTATTGTATTTACCGAAGGTGAAGATGAGCGTGTGTTAAGAGCGGTGCAAATTATTTTAGATGAGCAACTCGCTAAGCCGATTTTAATTGGCAGACCTCATGCGATTAAGCAGTTACTGAAGCAATTTGGTTTACGTTTTAAGTTTGATAGCGATGTCACTATTGTTAGTCCGGATTTAGAAGGACTTTATGATGAATTTTGGCGCGAGTTTTGGTTATTGGCGCAACGTAAAGGCGTTACCGAGTCTGCCGCGCAGTTGGCTATGCGTAGTCAACACACGCTCATCGGGGCTATGTTGGTCAGAAAAAGGCTTGCAGATGGCATGATTTGCGGTACCTCCGGTGACCCCGATCAACATTTACATGAGGTCGATTTAGTATTGGGTAAGCGCGCAGGAGCGAGTATTTATGCGGCAATGAATTATTTATTGTTGGCCGATAGACAAATTGCTTTAGTCGATACGCACTTTAATCAAAATCCAAGTGCGGCTGAGCTTGCCGAGATTACCTTATTAGCTGCCGAACAAATGCGGCATTTTGGTTTGCCGCCGCGTGTAGCGTTGTTATCGCATTCTAATTTTGGTTCTCATCAACATGGCTCTGCCAGCAAAATGCGTGAGGTGTTGGCTCGTGTTAAACAAGTCGAGCCAGAGCTTGAAATTGACGGTGAAATGCAAGGCGATACGGCGTTGGATTTTGCTTTATTGACTAAACAAATGCCGCAGTCCGGTTTAACTGCTAGTGCTAATCTATTGGTTTTTCCCAACATTGAAGCCGCTAATATTTCGTATAATTTACTGAAAACAGCGGCGGGTAATGGTATTGCAGTAGGCCCAATTTTGTTGGGCTGTGCGAGTCCTGTGCAAATATTAACCCCAGATGCTACCGTCAGGCGTATTGTCAATATGACGGCAATGTGCGTGGTTGAGGTCGAGTTGCGTAAAATGACTAATGACTAGCTACTGATACATAAATACTTAAACCGTCTGCTAAACTTGCTACTAGCACTTATCATTTGTCTCTAGCAAGTTTTCTAAATTGGTGGCCTCGAATAAGCGTTCACTCCACTGTTCTAGTTGTTCGGCGCTGGCTGTTATTAAGCGTGTTTGTGCCCAATCAGGTAACACACCGAAGCGGCGGGTTAATAAGCGGCTGAGTATTAGGTATTCGCCCTCTTGTTTTCCTTCTTGCTTGCCCTGTTGCTTACCTTCACTAAACACCTCTTGGTAAAAACGTGTTTGTTGCAAGTCTCTGTTTAGTATATCCGCTAACATAATACGCATCTCATCACGCGATAAACGCGGTAGTTTATAGACTAAAATCATTTCCAACAATTCTAACCAGATCTGCTTGTCGATTGGCGTTTGCTGGGAGAGTTGGTTTTTTATCTGGGTTAATTGTCTGGGAATAGCGGTCTCTGCCAAGTCAATCAATTGCAGCAATAATAAGCCAATACTGTCACTGTCAAAGGTTAATTGCTGTAGATAAACCACATCGATACGCTGACTGTCAAAAAATTCACGATAATGTTGAGCAATACCTGGATCAAAGCTTTGGTCAGGAAAAATAACCACGGCGCGCCAATCGTGGCGGGTAGGATTTTGATACAAATACAACATCACTTCGCTCAATAAGCGCGCGTATATTTTAGTGTCTTGATAGTATTGGATTTCGGCAAAAATCAACGGGCAGGCATCACAGTCATCCGGTGGCAGAAACACGCCATCGATACGGAATGCGGTTTCTTTTAGCTCTACTGATTGAAAGCGGTAATGATGAGTTGCTGCGATAGGCAGACTAATCAGTTCGAATAATAACGCCGGTTGCTGTTGAAACAGGCGATAAAACAGTTTGTCGGTTTTCATCAGTTGGCTTTATATCGGTATGTCATTAACGCTCATAATGGCTGTCATTAACGACACCATAATGCCGCCGACGACAATGCCCATAAAGAAAATAACAGCAGGTTCGAGTAACGATAAGGCGCGTTTAATACCTTCATCTAAGTTGCGTTGGTAAAGTCTTGTAATTTCTTTCATGGTATCCGGCAGATTGGCAGCCGCCTCGCCGGTAGTAATCATGCGCACAATTAACGGGGTAAATAGCTCATGTTCTTTGAGTGACGCACCGAGTCCTTGACCTTGTTGCACGGATTTACCGACTTGTTGTAAGCGTTTGCGCAAATCATCGCGTGGTAAGGTTTCTGTGGCTAGCGTTAAGGCGTCGAGTAATTTAACGCCTTGTTGTAACAGCTTTTGCATACTCCCGCAAAATTGTACGGCTTCCCAGGCATCGATTAATGGCTTTAGAAAGGGTAGTTTTTGTAAATACGGCCATAGCGATAACCGTCCTTGTTTGATTAAATAATAGCTATAACCTACGCCAATTACTAAAGTTGAACTCCATATTGGCCAGTAATCTTGCATGTACTGGGAAATACTAATCAGTGCTTGTAAGGATAACGAGGCTTCGCCGCCCATTTCTTTGACCATGCCGCCAAAACGTGGAATAACGGTTAAGAATAAGAAAATCAGCACGGCAATACAGACTACGATTAAAAACGCCGGATAGGTTAACGCGGTGCGCACTTCGTTGCGTAGCTTAATTTCTTCGTTTAAGCGCTCTGCGGCCATTGTCAAGGCTGAACCGGTATCGCCGTTGGCTTCGCCGATGCGGATTAAATGCGCGGAATAGCGCGGGAATGCATCAGGCAGCGATAACATGGCGTCGGATAAGCTCATGCCGGAACGTACCATCGCGGTTAACTCTTTCCAAGCGGTTTGTAACCGGCTGGCGGGCATTGCTTCGGTGAGTAAGCTTAATGATTGATCTAGCGGCATACCACTATTACGCAGGCTGGCTAACTCGTAAAATGCCGATAATAACTCGCCGGGTGGTACGGATAATTGAATGGTTTGGTGACTGGCTTGAACCGAGAACGGTTGTACGCCTTTTTGTTCTAATAGCGCAATGGCTTCAAGCCTGGATTCAGCGCTAATCCAGCCTTTGACCGGCAAGCCGTTTTGACGTTGGCCTTTATAGTGAAAATACTTCATCCGATCACTCGCATGACTTCTTCAATGGTGGTTTCGCCATTCATGGCATATAACAAGCCATCTTGTTGTAGGGTTCGCATACCTGATTGAATTAACTCGCTTTTTAATGCATCAGGGTTGTGGTTTAAGTGATGATGCACGTCATCGGTGGCCGCGAACATTTCAAAAATAGGCCGTCGTCCACGATAACCAGAGCCTAAACATTGTGGGCAACCTTGGCCATGCATGAAACGCGGTTTTGCAATAGCATGACGTAAGTAATCGAGTTCTGTATCAGCGATAGGTAGCACAGCATTGCTGTCTTCAACTGAGCAATGTCGGCAAATTTTTCTAACCAAACGTTGCCCAATCACGCCGATAATCGATGATGCCAGTAAATAAGCCGGTATGCCCATGTCGAGTAAACGCACATACGCGCCGGGCGCATCATTGGTGTGTAGCGTTGATAACACTAAGTGACCGGTTAATGCGGCTTGAATAGCGATTTCAGCCGTCTCGCGGTCGCGAATCTCGCCAATTAACACAATATCCGGGTCTTGTCGTAACACGGAGCGCAACACCGACGCAAAGCTTAAGCCAATATCGGTATTGACTTGAATTTGGGTAATACCGGTAATTTGATATTCAACCGGGTCTTCGACGGTGATAATTTTGCGTTCTTCGCTAAATAAGTGTTGCAAGAATGCGTATAAACTCGTGCTTTTACCGCTACCTGTGGGGCCTGTGACTAAGATAATACCGTTGGTTTGGCGTAATAAACGTTGGATTAACTCGTTATGATCGCCATGCATATTCAAATCAGCTAAGCTGTTAATTTTATCTTCGCTGATTAACAACCGCATCACAATGTCTTCACCCATAACACAAGGCGTGGTGGCTACCCGTATATCTAAGCTGATACCGCTTAAACGGGTGCGAATACGCCCATCTTGTGGTAAACGCTTTTCGGAAATATCCAATCCCGCCATTAATTTAACCCGCGAAATAATCGCCGCTTGCATTCCTAAGCCGGGTCTATCAACTTCATGTAACACGCCATCAACGCGAAATCTAACTCTAAAAATACCGCGATAGGTTTCAAAGTGAATATCCGACGCCCGCGCATCTAAAGCGCGTTGTATCGTATCGTTAACAAATTGTACGACCGGGGCGGCAATCGACATATCTTGTAGGGTATCGGCTAATAAGCCTTGTTGCTCATCTGTTGCTTCCAGTAACGCTAATAATTGCCTTAGTTCGTGATTGGTTACCAAGACTGGTTTAATCGTAAGCGTGGTTTTTTTACTGATACTATCAATCACAAATGCATTAAACACATCATCCATAACCACCCAGAGCTGGTCTTGATAAATACCTAGCGGACAGGCATTTTGTTTATGCCACCAGATCGCAGCAAAATTCAGTAGTGGTATTTCATTAACGCTAACAGGCATGGGATGATGTTGAAGCCAATCAGACAGCCTAGGCAACTGCCATTGTTGAGCGACTATGGGTAAAATATCTTCCTCTGAGCAAAAGCCTTGTTTAATTAACGAAGCGCCTAAACGCCCGCCGAATTGCCGTTGTGCGGCTAGGCCTGCGTCTAATTCTTTAGCGGTGATAATATTGGCTTCGATTAATAATTCGCCTAATTTTTTCATTCGTATGTAGGTTAGGGGAGTGGAATAGTCAAGTACATGAGGCTTTGAATTTTTTTAGCGTATTCAAAACGAACATATAGGAGATAGCATGAGCAAATTAGCGGTTAGTATTTTAAGTACACTGTTGTTATTAGTTATGCCTCTAGCCCAAGCGCAAGACTATACCGTAGCGCGTTGGCAGTGGCTTAAAAATACTTATTGGTATGTGCCTAAGAATAATTTACCGACACTTGTTTATAGTGAGTTGCTCAATAAAGTTAAATGGATTAACGACCAAACCGTATTTTATATCAGCGATTATAAAAACGGCTATTTTTGGGGCAAAGCAGTCGTGCAATTAAGCAAGGCAGAAGCCAAATGTATGGCAATGCATGGTTCGGTAACACCAGAAGGTCATGTGCTGTTAGCATTTACCGAGTTAAACGCATCGTCAACGGGTGAAGTTACTCGTGGCACAGGCGTTATGCTTGAAAAAGCCGGTGCATGGGTGATGGAAAACCAAATGATTTCAGGGTCTTCTAGCGCACAAGTTAGTCACTGGGCTAATATGGTGCAAACTGATACCAGCAAGCCAAGTTGGGAAGCGCTACCCGGTGTTAATATGTCGGTGCCTATATTTTTGGGTCAATGTCCTGCTGGACCAACCTTATAACGATGATGAATACTCAGAAATTGATTCTAAGATGAGACACTATGAGCATTTCCAGATAGAATATTTAGCACTTGCGCTGGCTAGGCAGCGCTTATATCGATAAACCAAGGATTTTGCGATGATTGAAATAACCGACGTACCCAGCCCATTTTGTGGTTTAGGTACTGATGATTTAAGTATTTCTGTTAACGGGTTGACTATAAAAGTAACGGCTAATGGGTGTGCCGTCAACACGCCGATGTTTGAGCAACCCGTTATCGATACGAGTCCCCGAATATGTGGCGTCACTGTGAGCTTAAATGCTGTCTCTTATACACATCTCCGAGCCCACGAGACCAGAG
>CAWUNX010000062.1:0-12237 GCA_963923905.1 uncultured Methylocucumis sp. | reverse complement strand
TTCACCCTTCTTAAATTTTAAGACTGGGGGTTTTAAATTTCGGAAATAGCCTAATATTTATGAAAGCTACTTATAGTACTCATAAGAGATGTTCGACGACGGTAACTTCTATCAAGTTCATCATTTAATCGACGAATTCTTCTTTTAGAAGAATTATTAAAGCGCGTCATACTCGTATAGCAAGAAAATTGGTCAGTGGCTCTTTTGGGGTAAAACCGGCTATAAAGGCGATCATATTCTGTCTTGCTTAACGCTTGCGCATCGACAATACGCTGGGATTTGTTGCGCTTTAGTCGACAGTTGAGCTGAATCAAGTTCTTCTGACAATCAAGGAATCGTTGTCGTACCGCATGATGTACCGGCGCAAAAAACCAACATAGGATTTTAACCAGTGCCGTTAAAAGATTGCTGAGGTAAGTGAAGATAAAACAGATGGAATACATCGCATGCTCCTAAGGCTCATCGCTCTTAATGTCGGGTAACTCATCATTAGCTTTTCTGATACCAGAACTCACGGGATTCTGCACAGGTTTATTATCATGACCGGTGACGAGATTACGCAAATAATTTTCAGCATCGACGACCTTATGCGTGGCTTGTTCAATGGCAGTGCTAGCAACTTCATGACCTTGAATGACCACCTGCTTAAGCGCTTGCTGACCCGCCTCAACGGTATTGTCATATAACCCCTTGCCTTGATTTTTAAGCGTTTGCCCCATCAGATGTGAAGTATCTTGCTCAGGCTTAATCAGTGGCTGTGCGGTGATACGGTTAACGACATCAGGAGCATCGGGTAGCTTACCGTGTAAAGCATCAGTAACTACTCGTTGGGTGCCGTCAACGTTAACCCTATCAGAAGAAGCCGGCTGTTCAAATCCTGCTGGACTAGGATTCATCGTTAAGCCAGCAACCGGGGTTATGTCAAGGTCGTTAGCGGTTGCTTGGTTTTTAAATTCATCTGCTTGTTGGCGAGAGACTAGTTGCTCAGGCAGCTTAGCACCCTGTTGATAATCGTCAGCATGAGACAATGTGATGCTGGATTGACTGTCTGCGGGTTTAAAGGTGGAGGCGATAAGATGCAGCGCTTTTGGTGAATCGATATCATCTAAAGCTAAAAACCGTTGTAAGGCTTCGTATTCTAAGCTGGTTTTGGGTATTTGCGCCGCACCGTTGTTCATTTGTTTAGCGGCATCGGTTTTAGCCAATTGCCAATCGGCTTTCTCCTTGGTCGTGCCTCCGATAGCAATATCTCGCTCAATATTAGCAAGATCGACATAAGCACCGGACTGCACTAAACGGTAAGCTAATTCACTGTGTTTTAAGCTCAAATTTTGACCGAAGGTCTGACTATCGGTTAAGGATTCTTGATAAGCTTTTTGCGCTTGCTCGACGCGGGCTAATTGCGTCAGGTAATTTTCGCTCGCCGACCTTAGCTGTTGCGTGCTAAAGACGCTTTGGTTACTGTGCGCTTGCGCAGACTCATACGCTGAGCGTGTGTCGTTACTGGATAAATGTTCTTCTCTAAACGTTTTATCCATTGCTTGTGAAATCTCATTATTTCTTTCGGCAGAAATCGCGCTATTGGAATTTTGGTTTAAATTACCATCCAATTTCAGTGGAATATACGAGCCTGCATTAGCGCCGAGTGCTAATTGAGTGCTAGCACTGGCCGCAATGGCGGCTCTTTCCTGCTCGGTTCTGCCGATTTTATCGGCCAATGTTTTTCCGGTAGCCGACGCCCAGCGATCCGATACCGAATGGGATTGGCCTAATAGCTGGGTAATGGTGCTACCTTGAGTGATGTTATGACCGGTGCTATGACTTTGTTGCGTCAGTTGGTTAAACGCTTGCGACGCCGTTTCTGTTGCCGTTTGTAGGCTTGACCAGGCGCTTTGTTTAGCGCGTTGTGAGCTGTTAGCCATATTGAACGCACTTTCTGACCAACCACTGACCGTTTGCCCGCTATTAGCATCCATCGTGCGTTGTGAGCCAATAGAGGTCGCAGGGCCTAAAGCCACCGGTTCTGGCATTAAGCGTTCGGGTTTAACCGCCGCAGAGGCCGCTGAAGTCATCCGGCTAGCTAAATTGGTAGCCGCCACGGAGCCGCCGTATACCAACATTAACGCAATCGCAGGTACGCTGGAGGCGAGCATGCCGCCGGTTGCTAGCCAGTTTTCTAGCGTACCATAGAGTTGATCGTGCGCGACCATCGCCATTAACGAGGTGCCGTTGGCTTCAGCTTGAGTCGACAGCGTTGTCATCACCCGGGTCGTAACCATCGCGATATACAAGTTACAGACGGCGGTAATCGGTCCCCAAAGCGCAATCCAAATGAGCATCTGGAAATACCGCGCGATCATCTTAAAGCCTATCAGACCTAACGTGGTTAAGAACGCCATGATCGGCGAGATGGCCACGGTTAAGATTTCGACAAATGCGGTTAATGGCCTGGATATTTGCTGGAAAATAGTTTGCTCACCGGACCACTGTAAGCGCAATTGCTCAATACCCGTGCGTTGAATAAACGCTTCGGGTCCATCGCGTAAATAAGCCGCCATCAGTGCGTTGCGCATAAAGGTTTGCGCGGTAATCGCCGTCATGCCCAGCGCTTGCGTCGACTGCGAGATCAAGTCTTCGGGCGTGACCGTGGCGTCTTGAATATTCAACAGCCCTCTCAGATATTGTTGCCATAAGGTGTTGAAGTCTGATGAGTTGAGGTAAGCATCTAGGGTTTGATAAGCATCTTTACACGATTGCTGTCCGGTAAACGAGGGTAAGTCGACTAAAACATCTTTGTTAATAAAGGTGGTTTTCATTGCCGCCCACAGATCATCGGCTTTCATCAGCGTTTCTTGGGTAACTTCGTGTTCGCTGACAGGAATTTGTAAATCGATATCGTACATGACGCAACCGGCAATATACTGATTCAGGGTAGACGATAAGCTGCCATTCAGCGTCATATCGGAAGAGGCTGTGCCTAAACCGATATTGCGTAATTTGATTAAGGTCGATAACGGCTGTAAATAACCGGCTTCAAGTAAATGCGCTTCATCTGGCGTAGAGAACACCGTCTCATACAATTGCGTCACACTCACGCCAATTGAGGACACAATAGCCATCGGCACCGCCACACCCAAAGGCACATTAGCGACGGTATAGCTATTACCGGCATAGACATCTTCGATGACCACAGTGTCTTTCGGAAAAAATAACCCCGCCGTCACGATGTAAGCCACCAGAATGGACTGTAACGGAAAACGCATGTCGAACAGATATTGAAAAGCGATCATGAACATGCCAATGCAAAAACCGATTTTCATCAAGGTGGTCATGTTGTTTGAAGTAAACACCATCGCAACCCCGTTAAATGCGTTATACATCATTTCAGCGTCGCCAATGCTGAGGATTGAGTACGCCATGATGCTACCCTCGCTCAAAGATGACGGTGTGTGGTTGTATGTAACGCCTGTTCTACGTCATTTAAGGTGTTCAACAGATTTGCGATAGCCTCTGTCGTTTCACCGTTCAAGCGGCGTTCATCGTCAATTTGCTGTCGCCGACTTTGCATGACGTTTAGCATAGCGGAATCTAACGGTTTACCGGTGGCATTAATTGAATCCATCACCGCTTGATACATTTCATCGATGATCTGGTTAGTCAGATTCGTGGCCAATAGACCGACCATTTGCTCACCGATCAGCGTGGCTGAACCCGGTTGCGCGGCAACCCGATGTAACACACCTAATACGCCTGGCGAACTGGTTTTGATGAATTGCTCTTCGTTGCTATCCAACGCTTCTTCTTGGTCACGATGGGTTAATTTTCGGATAATACCTCCACTACCGCCAACACAGTTGCAGCTACCAAATAACAAGGTATGGACCTTTTGGCGCATACCGGTAATGCTGACCGTTTCAGTAGGATTATTATCGCTGAGCAAGCATTCGTCATCCGCGCATGTATAGATTTTAAGTGTACCGCCTTCAATAAAATCACGCACGTCAAGAGTGGGTTGACGATAGTCGTATTGGATATCTGAATTATCCGCTTTTTTGCCAATAATCATGGTACCGGTCAAACTCATCAACACCCGTTGTAATTGATCATCCCCATGAGTAAACCAACTATAAGTAACCGCGTCTTTCAACGCATCGTACACGACATTAGTGGTAATTTGATCGGCAGCGCCATTGGCTAAGGCCACTTGATTGGGATTTTTGGTTTCTTTTGATTCAAAGTAATCGGCTAGATAGCCTTTACTGGTATCAAGCTCGGCGGCATCATCCAGTTGTTTATCATGCCAAACCCGTAATCCAGTGGCATTCACCATCAGCTTTGATGCTTCACACGAGTTTTTCATCAATGCGTTGATTTCGGCAACATCCTTTTGCAACTTAGTCATCACTTGTGCGCAGGTCGGACACATACCCTCAATAGCTAATTGAAACGCATATCCGACCGCGCCTTGAGCAACGCTGCGTAACAACGCGGTAAACTGAGCGCCATTGATATAGGAAAACGAACCACCAAATAAATCAATGCCACCACAGCCGCCTTTGAAGCTAGGTGGTACAAATGAAACCAAATTGGGATGCAGCACTCTGTTACGCATGGCTAAATTGCCACCGGTAATCACGCCGCGCCGTTGGGTATCGTAATAACCAGGCGGCGTGGTATTCACCATATCGGCAAATAAACTACTCATTTCTTGCTCTAAATCAGCATAACATGGGTTTACCAATAGGAATGAAAATAAACCAATAGCTAACCATCTCATGGCAATCTACCTGTAAGGCTCTTGATGAGCGCTTATTTTACTGCGTCAGCCTGTCTTTAACCGGTTTAAAAAGTGTCAAAAAAGTAGTTTAATTTAGATGGATGACAGTGGCTACGCGCTTTATTACGGTTTAAATGGTCTCATTTTGCACTTCAGTCAACAATTCTGGGTGTTTATTAAGCAGACGCAACAATAACATGGTAGATTTGTGCGGTTGTGTTTTGCCTCGCTCATACTCGGAAAACGCCGATACGCCGCCGCCTAACAATCACCCAGCTTCAGCTTGTTTTAACCCTAAATGTTTACGCATAGCGCGCAGTTCTGCACCTCGACGCCTAGCGGCAATTTGCCATGCGCTATCAAGTTGGCTACTGTGCCTCTGAGCCGAATCGGTAGCCGTATCGAACTCCACGTCATGACATACCGGGCAATGCCACCCGGTTACAGCGGGCACCTCATACGCTACCCCCTCCATTTGGCCGACAATATCTTTCGTTTGATAAACGAGTACTGTGCCATCATCGCACTGTAAACAATACCGCATTTCGCTCATGTCGATTTTCCACGTTGACTCATCTTTCCAAAGATGCACAATCAGTATAGTATAAATTATAAGGATGCCGTTCCTAGAACGGAATAAGTGCCAAAACTAAAATAGAACAAGCTGAAGCTCATTACGCAACCTGTAAGTTAGTAATTAGGATAATTGGCAACACCTAATGCTATTAACCAACAAACCGCTGTCGATACTCCAGGCACCATCGCTAACGGTAATGGCAAAGGACACACCAACCACAATAGAAATAGAAAAAACAGGGCAATAAGCGCATGAGCAACCAGGTTGTAAAGCGCTGGGATCGGCATACTAAAGCGCTCCATCTTCAGTTTACGCTGGTAAAAACCAGCAATCACCGCCATCGGCATCGGTATTACTAACCAAATGCTCCACTTAGATACGATAATCAAACGTAAAGTAAAACTGTACAACTCAAGCTTTACCGCCTCGGCCCATTGCTCTGGAATGAGTGCTAAGCCTGCACCAATAGCATCGCCACTGTTCTTCAGCACCGCCGAATCATCATAACCCGCGTTAAACTCATTAACAAAATCGACTATTGATTGCCAGTAGTGTAGGTATGAGTGTCTCAAATAAGGGTCAATAGCGTCTTTATCGCCAAAAACACCAACGGCGGCTTGGTAATCGTGTCGAATAATGTCTTTCATCGTCGTTGGACTTACCACATAAGGGGTAATCAAAGGTATCAATACGACTAACACTAACCAAATCACAAGATGCCTAGTCATGAGCGATGACGCCAGCTAAGCGTAATTCCGCCAGTGTAAAAACCCGTGATGCCACAATGATTTTACTGTCCTGAGTGGATTGTTTAGCAGTTTGCTCCCATAGCAACGCGGTCACCGTGTGTTGTCTTAGGATATTACCAAGAAAATCTTGGTTGATTTCATACGGTTTCCACGCTGATTTAAACCGAATCATGAGCGAGCATTCTAATAACAAGATCAATTCTTCCGTAATTGACGTAATAAAGGCTTTTTGCATCTCTACCTCATCCGTACCTTTAGCCATATAGACTTCAGCATGTTGCAGCGCACAACTTAATGAGGCCGATAATAAAGTCTCGTCTCTATATAACGGATCCGGCCAATAGACCGTTAAAAAATCCACTAAATGATACGATGCAGTTCTGAGATTAGGCCAGATACGAAATAAATGCCTAGAGGTCTCTAGTTTTTTAATTTTGCGGCAGATTTCTTGTAACTGTAGGCTGGCACGCTTAGGCGTAGCCGGGTGCTTGACTTCACGCAGAATCATAATTAAGAGCTGTGCAAGACGTTAATGCGTGATAATGGGCAGACGACCTTTAATGACTCGACCGCCTGCAAGCGCCGCGATGTAATGAAAATTCGGTAGCTGTCCTAACAAATGCTGTGGAAACAAATCATGCTCATCATAGCTTAACGACTTACCGGAGTTCCCGGCATAATGCGCAATGTTATCCTTGGAATGCGTAGACGTGCCGATAGATTCTTGCAGGGTTTTGATATAGGTCTGACCAAAGGTTTCCACGACAAATTTTTGGGTATCACCGTCTTTGATTCTAAGCGTAATCACATTGTTACAATTACCCAATATTTGCCTAGCTTGTGCTGCATCGCCGGTTCTGGCAACTAAATCAGGCAAGGTTTGTGTTGCCATGACCACTTGAAAGCCCGCACCGCGACCTTTATTCAAAATTTGGATAAACGGCACGTTTACCACTTCGGCGGCTTCGTCAACAAACAAACTAATTCGACCGAGTTTGGTGCCGCTGTTATAAATCGCCCCGGCCACTGCAGCAAAGTCGGCTAGTAAAATTGAGCCGATTGCCGTAGACACCATCGCATCGGATAACGCATCTAGCCCGATATAAATGACATGCTTACCGGATATCAACGTTGACGTATCAAAAATAGGGCGTTTATCGTTAACATTAGCCTCATCAGGCGATAATAACCCACCTAATTCGCCCGATGTTAACATGTTTAACACAGGAATAAGTGAGGCAATCATTTTGGAAAAATGTAATCGGTTATGCTCAACCAGTGACAATAACCCATCGATACCTTCACTGCCATGTTCGGTGTTACTCAGCGTTTTGCGATAGAATTCGATCATCGCTAAGTCTTTAGGCTGCGTGATAGTTTCCATTTTGCGAATTTTGCCTTCGCTAGCCTTGTTAAAATACTCTTCAGCACTGTCCCGCCAATTCGGGTCGACCCGTTCAGCATGACATGCTATCGCTTTAAGCAATAACGACTCAGCACCACCTTCAATAAAATAACGCAATTCTCGTATCGATGGTCGCCGGCCAACTTCAACTAAACCTTGTGCCACTAGATTTAAGGCTCGAAATGCGAAAGCGGTAAACGCATCTGAGCCAGATTGCGACGGCAGTAAAGCGGCAATGCGAGACGCCAGCTCAGTGGTTCTAGTAAAGTTACGCATAGGATCAAAGCGTATCGATGTTTGGGGGAACGCCGGATGAAAAAATAAAAACGCATCCATGCGCCCAGCACGGCGACATTCCTGCTCCATACGTCGTTTTAAATCTTGATCGCCTTTAGGATCGAGCATGATCACCGTATCGCCGCGATGAATCGCTTGCGTGACCATTAACTCGTAAGCGCGCGTCTTACCGGAACCGGTGGTTCCAAACATGATGGTATGGCCTTCTAAAGAGGGTAACGGTATCAAGATTTCATGTTCTTGATTATCATTTAAACCATGTATCCAAGGGCTGCCGGGATAGTCGCCTGATGTTGTGATCTTACCTGACAAGAGGGTATCGACAGCACGTTGAGTATGCACCGGTGTCCAATTAAACCCCCAGCCAAACCAAAGCTGATTTTTTCTCATCTTATGCACTAAGGTATTGACCCTTAGCAACGACAACATTTTTCCAGACTTACCGCGTTTGTTATAGGCTAGGCCTTGCCTCATTGACAGCAGCGCAAAGCTAGCAAAACACGCACTGGGAATTAACATAGAGCCACCACCCGGTAATATAAACAATGCGACAATGGAAACTGTTGCAGCAACACTCCAAGCCAACGCGATAAACCATTCATAGGGCGCTCTAATATAACGGTCATGCTCAGACATGGCGCACATCGCCTTTTACGATCAGATATCGAATACTTTTATTCCCTTGCTGTTGCATGGCTATTTCTTCGCCATCAATCAATACTAAGCGGTTCAGTGCTTTTAACTCGTTAAGACACACATTGATATCAACATGGATGAACCGTAAGCCTTGCACATTGATTTTGCTATCGCCACTGGCTGTGATCTCAATGAACTTGACCGGTATTTGGCTTAATTGCTGAACGAAATGCACGCCGCGAGGTGTTACTAATCCTTTCTGAGGCACAGGCGTTAATAAATCCTGTAGCCATTGGTTTTCTGCATGGCTGAGTGTCGGTTTATGGCTAGGGCTACTGTCTGACGTAAGCGCTTGAGTAGCCTCAGGCAACACAGACTCACTGGTAGCGGTAAAATCAGCGTATTGCCGAATATAGTCTTGGTCATACGCTGTAGTTTGCTTGGCTTCTGTTATTGCAGGTGTGTTCTGTTCAGCACTTTGCTCAACGTCAGCAACCCTGCTTGGCTCTGACGAAAAACTCGGTTCAGCACTGACGCTGTGTTCACCGTCTAGCTGAGTTGGCTTACTCACTTGCTCAGCGTTCAACACGAACGCTAGGCCATTATCATCTAATAACAATAACTCTTTACGCGTTAGCTTAAGCGCAGTCACCGCTTTGGCTTCGCTATTGGTATAAGGCACGCTAATGGTAAACAGATAACCCCCGTTTTCATTCTGGGCGATGATGTCTGCTTCGAGCATCATGTCGGCCAATATTTCCACCGTTCTAGGCACAAAAGGACATTGCGCTTGCCTTAACGCGTGCCGAATATCTGAACCTGATAATGGCCACAACAAATACACGCCATCCAGACCCGACCACACCCGGCCACCCGGACGATTAACCAACCAATGCCGAGTGCTTAACATATGCCGCATCGCGTCAATCAGCCAAGGTTCTAAATGCATTCCTGATAAGGGTCTGCCATAACTTGACGGATCTTCAGCTAAGGCTTTGTTAATTAATTTTAAGCGCACCGTTCTGACAATGGTCACTAATGGATTGCTACCCTGTTGCGGACACTGTATCGCTGACATTAAGGTGGGTAATAGCGACTTTTCACCTTGTGCGAGGATTTCCGCTTGCTCTTGTGGGATGATTTTTGCCGCAATTGCCGCCATCATGCCGACATCTGCTTTACCCAACCAGCGAACATGATATTTTTTAACCTTATGTTCGCTCAACCAACTCACCAGTGGTTGCACACCCGGATGCCAGCTTTTACCGTTATCAGCATAAATACTGATACTGGCTAATATCAATACCGCCTCACTAAGCAAGCCGGCTAAAAAAGCCGCGTGACTCCATAAGCGTTCGGCTTCTCGCCTGGCTTCAGGTGTCACTCGAGTTAAGATGCTACGCTCGGCGGAACGAATAGAAAATAAGCTTTGCTCTAAACAGAACTTAAATAAGCCGCTAGGTTCTTGATAATAACTCGTATCAGAAGCAGGTAATTCATGTACCCACAGCGCTAAATGAGTAATCGGATTGACCACCAAGACGTTGGCGTGTTGTTGGTTATGGCTGCCAGCAAGCCCTCTGGCTTTGATAATGTCCTGAATCAGATCGCGTTGACTGTCAACTAAGACCTGCTTAGGTTGCACGGCTATGCCGGGATTGAAGCCAGGATAGCGTGATTTATTCGAGTGAGTTGCCTGTTTAGGGGCCGGCCTTAACTTGATTAGCCATTGTTTAAACATGTGGCCTCCATCGTTTGTGGGTTAGCTCTGGCATTGGGTTGTTCTAGCCAACGCACCATGACAAACGGTGACTTCGATTCACCTTTATGGCTAATTTGAGCGCCCATGACAGAAAAAGGCTTGATATACTCCAAATGGGCTACGTTGATTTTCATTTTCCGGGCTAAATGATCCCAATACATCGTATCCACCCCTAAAATCACTTTGGTCGCAACATTGGCAAAAAAGTCTTCAGAAAAGTGGTTAGGCGACTGGCTGGCACAAATCAGGCCTAAGCCAAACTTTCGGCCTTCTTTAGCAATACGATTGAGAATATTGTCGCTGTCTTCCCGCAAAAACAAATGTGCTTCATCGATAATCAGGACATGGCGTAAAGCCTTTTCATCGGTTCTGATAGGTCCTTGCGCTTGCGCGAGGGTAAACAGTTCTTGTAGCCTGAATTCGACAAATAACCGCTTTTCAGTTTCTCGTAACGCAGTAATGTCATAATGCCAAACCGAGTTAGCGGGATCAAACGGCGGCGGCTGGTTTTTAAACACGCCACTGGCTTTTAAGTTATCTAAACGATCCACGACCGACTTTAAAACGTCTTTGGCGTCGTAACGGATAAAATCATCTAGCTCTTGCCCGGTGTCAAGCTGCTCAATAAAGCGTTGATACGCTGTCAACGCATCTTGGCGATATTTCATAGCCTCTTGTAACAAAGCCTGTTTTGACTGCGCTCCTGCGTCGACGAGCTGCTTTGAGACCTTGTTTAATTTAGATGTGGTTTTATTTAAGTCTTCTAACGCCTTAGCGGATGGACTATCACCACCGATAATTAATTGTTTAAGCTTGCCGTAAGCAAACCGGCACGCATCGTCCATGGTCGGATAACGCTTAGCATATTTACGTTGATAGCCATCGTCTAGCCGCCATGATTCTGGGTTATCGATAAAAAAACCATTGGCGGCCAATAAATCAGTGATTAAGTGCCGCATTACCGCTTCTTGCCGAATGCCAAGAGCTTGGCAACTGCCAACGGTCGCAATAAAATCTTGTACGCGCTTACGGACACCACCAAAATGTAGATCTGAACTGATTATAAAGGGGTTTAAACCGTACTCTGTAGCTTCTGAAAAACGAAATGAACTGGCCTTAGGCAACGCCATATCCCCGTGTACATCAAACACATGAATACGAACAGGTGAACCAAAACGTCGCCACTGGTTAATTAAATTCAATAACGTCGTGGTTTTACCCATGCCTGTCTTACCCATAATCAACATGTGGGCATTCACTAAACGCTGATAGTCACACTGTACAGCATGTTGCAGGCCTTGGTTTAACAAGTAATCATCATGACCTAATAGCACTTTCATGGGCGCAACCGACGTTGTTGTGCTCTAAGTTGTGTTCTGATATTGGCAATGAATTCGCTGGGATTCGCTAAATCACTTGCCGTTAGCGCTTGTATCGCCACTTGATCAATATGAATCGGCTTAACTTTTAACGTATCCTGGTAATCCTCCTCACCTATCCAGCCGCGTTGGTAACCTAACACCATCGCACGCTTGATAAGGTCGTCACCGGACAATAACCCTTGCCCTAAAGGTAGTATCCCACCCTTATTTCCGGGTTTAACTAAGAACAACGCTGGCGTGGTGTTGACGTCCAAGACGTGCGCTTGACCTTTATCGACAGCGTAATGCGGATAAAGCGCATTCGGCAACGGTAACCCGTCCAATGCAATCGGTAATACGTTAAATCCATAAGCACTAGTCAAGCCCTTTAATACGCCAGCTTGTTTAATGCAATAAGTACAGGTACTACTATAAAAAAACCAAAGTCCAGCCTCGCGTGCTAATCGTTTAGCCACTTGAATCGTTTTTATCTCAGCTTGCTCATCTGCCGCACGCGCACCAAAACTGGCAATGGGTCTGCGACTATTCTCATCCAGTACTGGATCAGCCATCATAACTTGCTGGCTCACCGTGCTAAAACGCTCCGCCTTATCCAACATCCGACATTCCGCACCCCATTATCCAGAAGTGGCATATAACTGGACATACCGCT
>CAWUNX010000061.1:0-12271 GCA_963923905.1 uncultured Methylocucumis sp. | reverse complement strand
TGGGCTCGGAGATGTGTATAAGAGACAGGTGGTAACAGTAGGCTGAAAGCTGGTAACAATCGCTACCTTGCCGGCCAAATCCGATTGGCTGAACATTTCATAAGCCTTACAGGCTTGATAAACACTGGCACACACTAACATCGCATTGCCATAACCATCCATCAGACGAGGCTTGGTATCCATATCCAACAGGATGTCATTGACGATTTGTTGCAAGCATGACTTGCTGGATAACACCTTTTGCAAAGTGCCCCATTTTTGCTTGAGCTGGGTTTTGGCGATGTTGGATAAACCGCGTGTTTTGGCCTCAAACCACTCATCGACTTTTTTTGCGACGTGATATGTTGATCGATGTCCCGCGCTTCATAGCGCAAATCCAGCACTACGCCATCGGCGACTGCCTCATCGAATTTGTAAGTATGAATATAGGGACCAAATACCTCCACCGACTTTTTCTTGTCTTTTTTCATCAGCGGCGTACCAGTAAAACCAATAAACATCGCAGCCGGTAATATCGACTTCATCGCTTCATGCAATTTGCCGGATTGGGTGCGGTGACACTCATCGACAAATACGAACAAATCACCTTTGACTTTGAAATCTTTGGGTAAAGACTTTTTTAGCTCTTCAATAAATGCATCCGTCGCCGCATCATCCTCGCCTTCGGATTGTCTGCCGAATTTATGCACCAACGAACACACCAACCAGGGGTTGGGCTGATTCAACGTAGCGACCAAATCAGCACCGCTTTTACTACGGCAAATGGCTTCTTCAACACCGGTAAAGACTTTTTCAATCTGCTCATCCAGCTCGGTACGGTCGGTGACGATTAATACCCGGCTATCCTGAACATGTTCGCGTATCCACTTCGCCAGCCAGACCATGGTCAAGCTTTTGCCCGAGCCTTGCGTATGCCAAATAATGCCGCCTTCACGACGCGCAATATGCTGCTTGGCCGCCTCAATGCCGAAAAACTGGTTATGACGGCAGGTTTTTTTTACACCGGAATCAAACACCATGAAGTCGTGGATGATTTGCAGGAATCGCTGCTTATTGCAGATGCGACTTAAATGAAAGTCCAGTTTATGCTCAAACGCATGGGCAACATCTTCCTTCCATTCCAGATAATACTTTTCCGGGGTTTCGATGGCACCATAACGCAGCCCTTGGGTATCGTTACCGGCCATGACCAGTTGGATGGTGGTGAAGAAGTTGCGAATGAAGTCTTTCTTCTGGTTATCCAAATTTTGGCGTATGCCTTCCGCAACCGACACCGAAGAGCGTTTCAGTTCCAGAATACCCAAAGCAATACCGTTGACGTACAACACCAGATCGGGGCGTTTTTTGTTTTCGCCCTTAATGGAAACCTCTTCGGCAACGGCAAAATCGTTGGCTAGCGGGTTATTCCAATCAATCAGCCACACGGTTTGGTTTTGCTCGCCAGCGCCTTCCTTGTCCTTCACGCCATAGCGCAACAAGCGATACACATCCTTGTTGGCGTAATAGAGCTTTTTACCTTCACCCAGCGCCACTGCGGTGCCCAGCTGGCGTATCGCTCGGGTAATCAGCGCATCACTGATACCGCGCTGTTGTAGCCAAGCGGTCAGCAGGCCGGTCTCGATGTTCTTATTGCCTTCGCGATCTTGCCAATCACCTAGGTAACGATAGCCCAACTCTGACTGAAAAAAGTTAACAATCCTATGTTGTGTTGCGCACTCGCGCTGGCCTACCTGACTCAAAGCAAACTCCAGTTTAGCTATCGGTACAAAGTGGTTTTTAAATAATCTTCCGTTGCCTCGAACTCAGGCTCTTTGCCGGTTAAAGCTCGAGTTAAAGGTACAATTTTAGTTCTTACCCCCATGCCGCGATAATCGACATAACCGTAATCCCGTAATACTTCCATGATGAGAGTATTGCGCGGTGAACGTTGACCGGCTTTCATTTTTTCAATGGTCATCGAATTAGGCAAAGCGCCGGGACTAATCACTTCAAAGCGATCAGCATACGATCCTACTTCTATTTCGACAAATCGTGTCCAATCCCTGTGCGCCAAAGCATTAATTAAAGCTTCTCTCACCGCTTCCAGAGGATAAAACCACTGGGTTTCCCGTCTTAAACCCTTATTTATTTCGCCTGCTTCTTGTGAGATAAAAGGGCTGACTGCATCCATAAAGCGTTCGATGATGCCGCGATCAAACAATCTTTTACCTGCAGCATCCACATCGAAACGACCCACCATCGGCCCATCTAAAATATCATCCAGCTCCGCCTGATATTCTTTGTCTTGCCCTCTAAACGCCATCACTCGCAAGCCAGACTGTTTCAAATATCGGCGAGGTGTCTTGCCAAACAACAGCAATCCGGCAATGGTGCAACATACATTGCCAGCGGCTTCCGTGAGAAAACCCAACCCCAGTAACCGAGCTTGCCAGATTTCGGGCGAATGAGGGACATCCGGGTCTCGCAGAATGTCTTTCAAGTAATTACTTAATCGCGCGTCATCTAAACAACTTAAATCAGTACGCGGCACCGGCAACACTTCAGTGTGCAACATCCCACCCAGCTCAAACAAACGCATTTGCTGCTCGCGGGTTGCTAGCCTGGAAGTCGAACCGACACGAATATAAATCTCCTCTTTACCGCGATCCCGCACGACATAAGGCTTGGAAATACCTTGCGGAAAACTAATCACCGCTACCGCTTTGCCGTCGTCCAGCTTAATTTCCTCATAAAACGGCAACAGCATCGGGTGAATCTTGTCTTGCACCACATTCATCACCCACTCTTCAAGAGCGGGGCGTTGAATCCCCGTTACCGTACCGTCATCTTCCACGCCCAACAGCACTTTACCGCCCTGAAAATTGCTCATGGCCACAATTTCCTTGGCTAATTGCTCAGGACGAATATCGTCTCGCTTAAACTCAACCCCCGAGTTTTCACCGTTGGCGATTATTTCTAATAGTTCGGCGTTACGCATTGCCCACTCCCTGTATGGTTTGACGTCGAATAATGACCTTGAAAACGTTACCGTCGCGATCATCAATAAACTCAATATTCGGGTAAGCCTTTAGCGCGCGCAGAATACCGCTACCCAATCCTCGATATGGCAAAACACGCGGCGCGAACGAGGCGAGTATGGGATTCCTGACATTGGAATTGCCCAGCTTGATATTTTCGACAGTTAAATTATTCGGCAAATGACCTGGGCTAATAATTTCCACGCGATCAGCAAATACCAAAATTCTGACCGGCGCAGAAACAAAATAATCCCGATGAATTAAGGCATTGGCAATCAACTCTTCCAAAACGATGCGCGGTATTTCCGGTTCGCCCAAGGAATTGATGCTTTTAACACCTTGCACATGGTGTATGTTACCGAGTATAAAACTCAGGGATTTTCTAAACAAATCTGTCAGTTTGCCGTTGAGATCCTGGCTATCAATATAATTGACATCCGTTATATCGCGTCCAGGAAAAGCAACCGCCTTAACGATAAACATCGGCAAACGCACATGGGGCTTTAACCCAAATAATAAAGCACCGCAAACATTCAATTGCCCGGCTTTCATCAGGTTCATATTTTCCAACAGCCGCACGCTTGGTAATGTTTGATCGACGAACGCTTCGCCGATAAATTGTATAAAGAACTCCTCAAAAAATGCGACGTCCACATCAGCCATTGAAGAGCCATGAACGGGTATCTCATCGGCATGAATAAATGCCGATTCTTGAAACATCCGCTGTAATTCTTCCCTAGCCGTGACTTTTCTTTTATCGGCACCGCTTTTTACCCAAATGAGCCCTTGATTATCCATATAAGGTTTATTGAAACCTTGCTCAACCGTGACCACAATCACCCGCCCTTCAGGTAATATGAAGTTCTGCGTCAACGGATTAATGGCCGGCCTAATATTATTCGTTGCCGCATTAGCAATAAGCTGATTGATCTGCCTAATATCATCGGCATTAAGGCCGGTAATACTGCCATCATCGTTCACACCAATTAAGATATACCCGCCGTTCGCGTTGCTAAAGGCCGCCATTTCAGCCGCCAACGCATCTGCGTGTTTTATCATGGCTTTGAACGGGTGTCGGCTATCTTCTCCATTGGCGATCATGCTGAGTAAATCATCGTTATTCATACCTGATACCGGCAAAGAATTAATTTGCATAAAAGATCAGCTTTTAACATCGGGCATTTTCATTGCGTTGAGCAATGCTGGATCATGTTCGCCACCGATATCGACTGGCTGTCCATTTTGCCAAATAACAGCGTAATGCCCTAAACGTCGTTTACGTTCCAGTTCTTCCGTAACGGCATAACGCAAAATATCCAACGTTTCCCGAGCTTGTTGACTGACTGAATTCATAAGTTGGCCTCCCGTAAAAGCTGACAATAATTTTCTTCATTGATTACTAAGCGCTTCGAGCCATTTTGCTCGAATACCAGTTCCGGTTGATCTCCGGTATTTAAAAAGCAAACTGTTTGATCTACCACGTTGCTGAAATGGTAGAACAAGTTGTGCAAGCTGCGTGGAAATCGACGGGTAATGTCCCGTAAAGGAATGTGATGGCCGCCGTGCGAAACGCGCTCCGCCACACGTCTTTGGGACAGTTCCACAGACGGCAGCGCCAGATAATAAAGTTCAACGCGCCAACCATCTGCGTGTAAACGTTCTATCAAACGCAAATAGGTTCGACCCGCTAACGTGGTTTCAAAGCCAAAATTACGGCGGGCCATAATATGTTGCTCAATCTCACCAAGAAACAAGCGGCTGGCAGCCATGATTTGCTGCTCTGGCGCCAATGGCGATAAACCGGCGGCAATCAAATCCGCATTAACAAAATTCAGGCAATGGGCTTTGGGCAAAAATTTCAACGCAAACGTCGTCTTGCCAGCACCATTCGGCCCGGCAATGATTCGGCAAATCGGTGTTGTCAATCCTGTCATATCAGTCGAGTTCTCCCGGTCAGCAATTCTTGCATCATGCCTTGTTTGATGTGGCGGGGTTTTGCGAGGCGTTGTTGCAGGGCTTGGATTTCGGTGTCCATGTCGGACAGGATGCTGGCGATGGCGGTTTGTTCTTCCTGATTTTGAGGAAGTAAAAACTTAAAAATCCTTATATCTTGCGGACTAATATGAGGTATTGCAGTTACAGTTTTCACTAAATCACAGTGTTCAGTGAAAAACCTGCTACAAATCCATTCCTTAAGATAGCTCAAAGCTACGTAATCAGTTCTTAGTCTCGCTACACGCTGTAATAATAACGCTGGAAGATCTTTAGTTGTTAATTGCGAATAGCTTCTCCCAACTAAAGAACCGTCCATTGATATAACAATATCGCCAAGCTCAAGTTCGTACTGCTTAATATTTGAAGTTATCTCTGGCCAATACTGCGTAATATCATCGCCCCAGTCTGTGCAATTACGCTTTACATTTGATCCTCTCAGAAGTCGAATACCTGTATTAGCATATTTATTACTAGGAAACGGAAATCCTGTAAGCAAATTACAAACATTTCCAACTTCGACAACCTCCCAATCCTCCGGTATCTCCCCCAACTCACTTGGCTTATGACCCTTTGGCGTACCATCTTCGCGCAAGGTGAATTGAGGCAATCGAGTGCGACCGGTGAGGAGTTGCTGCATGGTGGCGGTTTTGATGGCCCGTTTTTTGGCGATCAGCTTTTCCAGTTCGTTAATCAGTGCATCGACATCGGACAGGGCGTTGGCGATGGCGGTTTGTTCTGTCTTTTCTCTTGGGCACGGAATTTGGTAAGCGCGAATAGCACTAATTGGAACCCGTCTATGGCCTGCACTGCCAACCATTTCTGACTCGAGTATCTTTCTGAAACTCGCTCTTGTAGTCCAAAAATAAATAAAGCCTGAATCAGAATTCTCTTTTGCACGTAACACATGAAATTCAGTACTGCCAAAACCAACTTCAGTTGGTAAATCTTTGATAATACAACCTTTTACATTCTCAAAGCACGGAGTTATTTTGGCTAGTAAGACATCGTCATTTTCAAAATAAGTAAAACCACTTTTAATCTCGTTGTATTTCAGTAGGCTGCACTTCGATAATTGAGCACTTTCGGTGACATCCTGCATCCCAACAAAAGATATTAAATCAGCTTCTTTAATCGATTTTCTTTTTATATTGGTTTCAAATAAATCACCAAAAGGCTTGCAATCCCAATCCTCTGGAATCGGTCCAGCTTCCGTCTGTTTATAACCAGCAGGCAAAACTTGCCCAACCGCTTCCGCCAAATACTTAACACTCGCCTCAGCGATTTGATAGTTGGTCGTCATCCTCCACTCTCCATTTTTAATTCTCCACTCAACCGGGCCAGCGCGTCCGCGCGTTCCCGTTCCAGTTCGTTTTTTAGCTCCTCTTCAGAAGGCAATTCGACAAGGTATTTGGAGGCGAAGAGCTGTTTGCTGTCATTGAGTACGGAGTACTTGGCTACTGTGTGGTTGTGCTCGGTACATAAAATCAGGCCTATGGTGGGGTTGTCGTCACTACGGCGTTTTTGCTCTTCGTATAGCCGCACGTACATGTCCATTTGCCCGACATCTTGATGGCTGAGCTTGTGCATTTTCAAATCGATCAGTAAAAAGCATTTGAGGCGGAAGTTGTAAAACACCAGGTCGATATAAAAATCCCCGTCTTCGGTGCGGATGCGCTGCTGGCGCTCGACAAAGGCGAATCCTTTGCCTAGCTCCAGTAAAAATTGCTGCAAGTGGGTGATAATCGCCTGCTCAAGGTCGCTTTCCTGATAAGTTTTGTCTTGCAGATTCAGAAAATCAAGGATGTAGGGGTCGCGCAGATAGTCTTTGGCGCTTTCCGCCAGTGGTGCGGTGTTTTCACTGGCTTCGGTTTCGACAGCGGTTTTATCTTTGCTGGCCAGGAGGCGCTCGTAATACAGAACACCGATTTGGCGTTCTAGTGCGCGTACACTCCAAGCATGTGTTTCAACTTCCTGCATATACCATTGTCGAGCCAGCGGGTTGTCCAAGCGAGCGAGTACGTTGTAATGCGACCAGCTCAATTCGAGAGACAGTGTCTCCCGAATTGGAAAAGCCAGATAAAAACGACGCATATTGCGCAGGTTTGTTACATCAAAGCCCTTGCCAAACTGACAGGTTAATTGCGCGGCGAGGTATTGCAACTGCTGCTTGCCGTAATCCGCGCGCGCTTGGCCTTGTTGCTCATGTTCAACAATCAGGCGGCCGATTTGCCAGTAGCTTTCGACCATTGCGGTGTTGACGGTTTGGCGTACCTGAATCCTGGCTTGGTGAATAATGCGGGTAATATCGCCAAGCAAGGGTTCTAACAGTTGAGAATGGATAGTTGATATTTGAGAATTTTCCACACCGCTCATTCTCCAGCCTCCATTTTCAACTCGCCATTCAAATCCAGCCCCATGACCCGCAAATGCTCCATGACTTTGCCGCTTAAGACATTCACTTGGGCTTCGATGTCGGGTAGCGGCTCGGCGTAGCGTTCTTCAAGTTCTTTAACCCGATTCGCCAGTTGCTGGGTGACGCGCTCGATTTCAGCTTGAATAGCGTCTTGCAGGGTGTTCAGCCATTTGTCTTCGACGATCAAGATTTTAATCTCGGCTTCGCTCAAGCTGGCGTAGTGTTTGAACACGGCTAAATCCAACGCCTCCTGATGTTCTTTCAGGGATTTTTTGCCGTCAGATTCGGCATCGAACAGTTTTTGCGCCTGTTGCAGAGCGGCTTTTTCGTCCGGGTCTATCGCCAGTTTTAAACGAGCTTTGACGCTAGCGGCGGTCACTTTGTCCTTGTCATTGAGGGCTTCGCTGAGTAGCCCATCGTCGCCGCTGTTTTCCTCGATAAAGCTTTCCAGCTCTTGACTAGCGGCATCCAGATCGGCTTGGATTTGATCGATGATGGCTTGCTCGGCTTGGTAGTAACGCGCGACGATCAAGGCCGGTGGAATCAATTCGGCTTTGTATTTGGCTTTATTGATGACCAGATCAGGAGTTTCTTTCAGCTTTTCGCCTTTTTGCGCCACCAGTTCGCGCAGGGTTTTACCGGCCAGCCAGCCGTCCTGTACCAGCACATAGACATCGTCCTGCATAGTCTCCGCCCAGTAATCCATCAGGATTTGATAAACATCGTACTTATTCAATAAAGGTGTTTCGGCATAGGCTTGCAACAAATCTTCGCTGATGCGCTGGATGATGAGTTTAGGGTTTATGTCCATGGATGGACGGTATGCCGACGCGCCAGGAGGCAGGGCGTCGGCCTGGGCGATTTCAATCTTGCCTAGCGCGGCGCGTTCGTACCACTCGTTAAACGGTTGAATGCTTTGCTGGGCAAAGGCAGTAAATTCGGGATGATTCAATATCGTCGGTTTTACCTGAGCCGTCGAAATCAAGGCTTTACTGTAACCTGGGCGGTCTTCGTCAAACAGCGTATGACGCAGACTCGGGAATACCTGCCAATATGGTTGCAGTGCATCTATGTCGCGGTTGGGTATACCACCTTGCAAATGACCGCTTAAATCGTGCAGGTCTTCGGGTTCGCTGCTGTCGATGTAGCGTGGAATATTGAGGTTGTAATCATTGGCGGCGATTTCGCTTAACGCCACCATGCGGCTATAGCGCGGCAAAACCAGTTGTTTGGTAAAGACATCGACGATTTTGTGGATGTCCTGCGCACGCAGCCGGTTTTTGTTGCCGTCTTTCATATAGCCTTTGCTGGCATCGATCATGAAAATACCGCTGCGGTGCGCAGCGTGTTGTTTATCAATGACGATGATGCAAGCCGGAATGCCGGTGCCGTAAAACAAGTTGGCAGGCAAGCCGATAATGCCTTTGATATAGCCTTGCTTGAGCAGGTTTTCGCGGATGCGCGCTTCGGCATTGCCACGAAACAACACGCCGTGTGGCAGAATCACAGCGCCTTTGCCGGTGGATTTCAGGCTTTTGATAATATGCAGTAAAAAGGTGTAATCGCCGTTTTTATCCGGCGGTATGCCCCAAGTGAAACGGTCGAATTTGTCTTCTTGCGGATTGATGCCGCTGGTCCAGTTTTTGTTGGAAAACGGCGGATTGGCAACGGCAAAATCGAAGGTTTTGAGTTTGCCGTTGGCGTCTTTCCATTGAGGATCGGCAATGGTGTTTCCCTTCCAGATTTTAGCGGTAGCATTGTTATGCAGAATCATGTTCATGCGTGCCAACGCGCTGGTGGCGTTGTCCATTTCCTGGCCGAAGATAGTCAGGCCGCGCGGGGCTTCGTCGCTGGCTTTTAGTAATAACGATCCAGAACCGCAGGTTGGGTCGTACACTGTGGCATCTTGCGGGGTATCGGCGGTAATACCTATCACTTTGGCGAGTATGCGCGAGACTTCCGCCGGGGTGTAAAACTGGCCTTTGGATTTACCCGATTCAGTGGCGAAGTGACGCATCAGATATTCATAGGCATCACCTAATAAGTCGTCACCGTCGGCGCGATTGGCCGATAAGTCCAACTTTTCAAAAATGCCCACCAACTTGGACAGGCGGTCGATCATGTCCTTGCCTTTACCGAGTTTGTCTTCATCGTTGAAGTCAGCGACATCGATCACGCCTTTCAGATCGTTTTCTTCAGCCAACGCACTGATGATTTTATTGATTTTTTCGCCGATTTCTTTGTTACCTTTCAGTGCTACCATATCGTCAAAGTTGGCACCTTGTGGTACTACGATCATGCCGTAAGGATCGCCCTTGTATTTGTCGGACACATATTTCATAAACAGTAGTGTCAACACATAGTCTTTGTACTGACTGGCATCCATGCCGCCGCGCAATTCATCGCAACCCGCCCAAAGGGACGAGTAAAGTTCGGTTTTTTTAATAGACATCTTTGTTAAATAGAAATGGCTTTAGCAATATTCCAAGTTAATAAGAGCAGCAACCAAATGCCAGTTTAGTGAGTAGTTTTTGTGTTTGCCACGATACACTGTTTTTGGAAAAGGATACATACCGTCGATGATTCTTTAAAGCCTATGGCAAACTAATTCTAATCTAAATCTTACCATTCGATAACGGTTTACCCTATCGTATTGTAATCGCGAACAGCAGTTCGAATGACGCCGGATTGCTCAGCATGACTATCGAGTTCTACTTACATGGCAGGCATTATCTTCCAAAAACCTTTCAGCTTACTTTACTGAGTCATACCTAGCTGACAGGCTAAAAGCTATCAGGTAGTATGAGCATCGCTACTCAACCGATAAACGCGTATCTCTTGCCATGACCTCAACCCCTCTCTTCACTTTAGACGAATTGGCTTTACTGCGAGGCTGGTTGAACGGCTTACCGTTAGCGGCCTTAAACGAGTATTGCAGCGGCGATGCTTCACCCAGCCAAGTTTTCGCCGCATTACGCACCCGCTTACGCTTAAAAGCCCGTCGGCTACAGCTTACCGTAGATGAACACTGGCTAGAACGACCACAGGATGTTCGTGGCCTACAGTCAACCTTGGCTTATGTCAACCAGTTACAACAACAACCCGACCTGACACCCTCGCTGGAGCAACCGTTGTCGTACTGGCTGGACGATGAAGCCTTAGCTAAATTGGCAGTGGTTCATGTTAAAACCATCGCCGATTGGCAACACTTTGTACACAACCAAGCCCAGCGAGCATGGTGGCAGGCTATTCCAGGCTTGGGAAAAACCACCGCCCTTATGGTTGAACAACAGCTTGAAGCGTTACTACCTGGCTTATTAATTAAGCCTCAGCAACCGACCTCAGCCGTGTTATATGAAACCAATATTGTGCCAATCGAACACTTGTGCTTACCGGAAACCCTGGATGGACGTAGCGGTACTAACCGTTCACCGCAACCTCCTTTTATTCCAGCGCAAGATGATTATCAAGCCATTTTAGCCTGGTTAAGCCGCTTCGATCCTGCCAGCCATACCGCGCGTAGTTATCGACGTGAAGCCGAGCGGTTATTGCTTTGGGCCGTTATCGAAAAACAACAACCGGTCTCGTCATTAACAGTTGTCGATTTGGCCGAATATCGAGAATTTCTCGCGAATCCAACGCCTCGCTTGCGTTGGGTTGGCGTATCACAACCGAAAACTAAAGCCAATTGGAAGCCGTTTACTGGTTCGTTGTCGCCGCGTAGTCGAAGCTATGCGGAAACAGTATTAAACAACTTATTTAATTTTTTAGTCAGTCAGCATTACTTATTACATAACCCCATCAGCGCCCTACCCAAACTTAAAACATCATTAGGACAACGGCCATTAGATGTTAATCGGGCCTTTAATGACGAACACTGGCAATTGTTAAGCCAATTTGTCGAGGATACGATTGCTAGGGTTGACGCGCATGAACAGCTCAAATGGCTCAGGAATCGCTTATTATTGCAATTAGGTTTTAACTTAGGCTTACGTTTGCATGAGCTTGCGCAAGCTAAATTAGCCGACTTACAAATTATTCAACGTTCAGACCATACTCAATATTGGATAACTGTCATCGGTAAAGGCCAAAAACAACGGCAAGTACCGATCCCATTAACCACCTATTTGCTACTTGTAGAAACCTATTTAGCATTAACAGGATACTCTCTGCGTCGTCCAGGCGGCGACTACCCGCTTATTCCACCGCTACGCGGTTCGGAAAAAACGCCCTTAACACCGCTGGCTATCCACAAAGTACTGAAAGAATGTTTTAGCCTAGCCGCAGATGCGCTAACTGAGCAGCATCCCGATGCTGCCGACAAATTACGCAAAGCCAGCACTCATTGGTTGAGACACAGCCACGGCTCAGCCGCCGCTGAACGCAATATTCCGCTGGTGATGATTCGAGACAACTTAGGTCATAGCAGTATCGCCACTACGTCACATTATTTACATGCTGATCAAGATGCACGGCATGAAGCATTTGCCAATGGTTTTGCCGGTGCGATTAAGTAGGCATAGACTCAGCAGAACCCATCAACACGCTAGGATTTCTTCCTAATCTTTCATTGCTGTCTATCTTAACTAAAACAATAAAATCTTTAATAAACATTAATTACAAAATCAACAATTAATGTTTAACAATTAATTTTATCTATGCAATACTTGGCTCATTGTTATTCTATCTGGGCACCATAATGAGAGCATTCAATGTACGGCTAAAAATGGCGATGGAATTCGCTGGTTTTAGCGGAAAATCTAAAGAATTCCGCCAGCTCTTTGACAAGAAATCAGAAGCCTACCATAACACCTACTCCTGTCTCTTATACACATCTCCGAGCCCA
>CAWUNX010000060.1:0-12291 GCA_963923905.1 uncultured Methylocucumis sp. | reverse complement strand
CGGCAGCGTCAGACGTGTATAAGAGACAGTAACAGCAGTGCGTCAATTAGACGCGATGATTAACCTACATTTACTCGATAGTCTTGCCATCATGCCTCATTTGCACGGACAAGCTATACTCGATGTAGGTACAGGTGCCGGTTTACCAGGTATTCCGCTAGCCATTTGCTGCCCGGAACGTCAGTTCTGTTTATTAGACAGTAATGCCAAAAAAACTCGCTTCGTACAACAAGCTGTTTTGGAATTAAAGCTTAACAACGTCACTGTTATTCAACAACGCGTAGAACAATATCATTCAGCACCTGGATTTGACACAATAGTCACACGCGCCTTTGCCGAACTCAGCGAAATTATCAAACTAACACAGCATTTATTAGCACCTAAAGGTATTATGCTTGCTATGAAAAGCCAACATCTTGACCAAGAAAACTTAGATACACTTGCACAAGCAACTGTGATTCCACTCACCATACCTGGTTTAGACGCTGAACGCAACGTCGTCCGTCTCCAGTTTTCAAACGTAGCCGAGGTAAGCTAATGGGAAAAATCATTGCCGTCACCAATCAAAAAGGCGGCGTTGGCAAAACCACCACCAGTGTAAATTTAGCAGCGTCATTAGCAGCCGCCAAACGAAACGTCTTGTTAGTCGATTTAGATCCACAAGGTAATGCCGCAATGGGATGCGGTTTAGATAAAGAAACCGGACACTATTCAAGCTACGATGTCTTAATGGCATCAGCGCCTATTAGCGAAGCCATTGTTAACCTAAACGATTACGGTTTTAGCCTGATTCCGGGTAATGCTGATTTAACTGCGGCTGAAGTACAATTATTAAGCGCTGATAAACGTGAAGTTAGACTCGCGCAAGCATTAAAACCCATCAAAGCTGATTTTGACTATATCTTAATCGACTGCCCACCCTCGCTAAACATGCTTACCGTCAATGCCATGGTGGCAGCTGATAGCTTGTTAATCCCTATGCAATGCGAATATTATGCGTTAGAAGGCTTATCAGCGCTGATGTCCACATTAAAAGACATACAAGATACGGTTAATCCAGAGCTACACCTAGAAGGCATCTTGCGCACCATGTTTGATGACAGAAACCGCTTAACTAAAGATGTGTCTGAGCAATTAATCCGCTATTTCGGCGACAAAGTGTTTAGAACCTGTGTACCTAGAAATATCCGTTTAGCTGAAGCACCAAGCCACGGAATGCCTGTGATTAATTATGATAAATCATCGCGTGGCGCAATAGCCTATATTGCCTTAGCAGGCGAAATGATAAGAAAAGAAAAAGGAATGGCCTAATGCAAAAAAAACGTGGTTTAGGGCGTGGTTTAGAAGTCTTATTAGCGGACACCAGTAGTCATGACAATCAGAATTTAACACTAGACGCCATTAATGCCGAAGCGAGTGTGCTACTCCAGCAACTACAGCAAGAACACGCTCGATTATTGCAAGAAGCTGAGGAGCTACAGCTTTTGCTAGCTGATGTCGAACGCTTTTTAAGCAGCAACGCCCACTTAAGCCAACTTTATAGCGATTAACGATTATGGTGTTACCCAAACGCGGATTAGGCAGAGGTTTAGACGCACTATTAGGCGATGCCGCGGCCAAAGAAGAAAAACCAGCACACACACCTAAAACCTTACCGATTGAATTTTTACAACGCGGTAAATACCAGCCGCGCCAAGATTTAAATCCGGAAAAGCTACAAGAATTGGCTGATTCGATTAAGACTCAAGGCATTATTCAGCCTATCATCGTGCGCCAACTAGAGACCGACAGCTATGAAATCGTTGCCGGAGAACGCCGTTGGCGCGCCGCACAATTAGCAGGTTTAGCTGAAGTCCCGGTTATCATCAAACAAATTGATGATCGCACTACGATGGCACAAACCTTAATCGAAAACATTCAGCGTGAAGACTTAAATCCTTTAGAAGAAGCCGAAGCATTAAGACGTTTACTCAACGAATTCGGTATGACGCATCAAGATGTTGCCGTCGCAATCGGCAAATCAAGAACAACCGTCACCAATTTACTGCGGCTAATAGACTTAAACAGCGAAGTCAAAAAGCTACTCCTTACCCGACAACTAGAAATGGGACATGCTAGAGCACTGCTTGCGTTAAATGAACAGGACCAGGTAAAAGCAGCGCAAAAAGTGGTTAAAGAAAACTTATCGGTACGTGCAACAGAAAAGCTAGTTAAGCAAATGCAAGAAGAGCCAAAACTCGCTAAGTTCAAATCGATAGACCGCGATACCTTAAGACTACAAGAGGAGCTAACGGCACGCTTCGGCGCTAAAGTAATTATTGACCACAAAGAATCTGGGGCGGGAAAAGTGGTTATTGCGTATACCACGTTAGAAGAACTCGATGGAATTTTAGCCCACTTACAAGCTTCATCAGCACCGAACTAAATTAAGTAAGTGAGAAAAAGTTTTTAACCAAATAAAAACACTTTCCTTTCTTAATTCACCACGAAGGACGCGAAGTTAACGAAGGACAGTGGAAAACATCGCGTTCTTCGTGGTGAATTGAAAATGTTAAACAACTTTTGAACGGTTACTTATATGTCGTCAGAAAAATCTAGCCGATTTGAGCATTTTACGATGAGCTGGATACGCTTATTAATCCAAGCCACTATCGTCTTATTTTCTGGCGCGATTTTAAGCTTAGCCAGCTTTTTAAATCCTAGTGCCGTAGTCATGTCAGCGCGCTTGTTTTCTTGGCTACCGTTATGCGGCGCCATCCTATTAATTTTAGGCATACTAGAATGCATAGACGCACTTCTCAGCCAAGAACAACGCGATTTCTTCCAAAACCTACAAGTCGGTGTATTAGATAGCGTCACCGGCGCCTTGTTAATCCTAAGCATTTCAGACAGCCCCGAGCGCTTAGGTCTAATGATTGCAGCCTTTTTAATCGTCCGAGGTATAGTCAGAATCGTATTAACACTGACACTGCAACTACCCCAAATCATTCCCACAACTATTTGTGGCATTGTTTCCGTCCTAACCGGCATCTTAGTGTTTCTGCAATGGCCAACATCAGCAAGCTGGTTTAGCGCATTTTGCCTAAGCCTAGAAATCGCGTTCCGAGGCTGGGCCATGATGATGTTTGCGTTATGGGTTAGGGCTGAGCAACAAAATAGATAGTGAATGGATATTTTCCCAGTTAATTTATACAAGTCTAAAAATCGTCATTCCGGCAAGGATAGCCAGAAGCCATGGACAACAAAACCTGAAGCAGCTCTCTGTTCATGCGTTTGAAAATCCCTGCCAAAATCCCAAGTTAAGTAGGCAGTAACTTTTTAGCTGTCAAACTTGATTAATAACAACCCTCATAACTAGAGGTTAGAGGAGAATTTAAATTTATTCTGACCCTAATTATTCGCTTATGCTTCAACTGAGATGCAAACATTCACGCTTTATTTCCCTCGCCAATAAGTTTTCTACTGCAAGTTTAGGTTTTAACCCTTGATACAAGACCTTATACGTTTGCTCGGTAATAGGCATATCAATAGCAAATTTTTGTGCTAAGGCATAGGTTTCGCGTGCAGCGGCAACGCCTTCTACTTCTTGACCTATTGCAGCTACGGCATCAGCAAACGCAATGCCTTGCCCTAAAGCAATACCTAATCGGCGGTTACGCGATTGGTTATCGGTACACGTCAAGATTAAATCGCCTAAACCGGCTAGCCCCATAAATGTATCCTGCTTACCGCCTAAACAAAGACCTAAGCGGATAACTTCATTCAAACCACGAGTAATTAATGCCGAGCGGGTATTAGCACCAAAGCCTAAACCATCGGCAATACCTGCCGCGATAGCCAAAACATTTTTAACAGCACCACCGACTTCAACACCAATCACATCATCACTGGTGTACACACGAAAACACGTATTGTGGAATACTTTGGCTAAATGCTCGGCAAATTCAATACGATTTGCAGCAAGGGTAATGGCTGTCGGTAAGCCTATCGCTACCTCACGCGCAAATGATGGACCCGACAAAATAGCCGCTGGCGTCTCTGGTGAAAACACTTCAGCAACGATTTCATGCAATAACCGACCATCATCTGGGTTAAACCCTTTCGTCGCCCAAGCAATTGCCGTTGTGCTAGAAAGATGGGGTTTAAGTCTTTCTAAGGTTGCTTTAAAAGCCTGACTAGGCACACAGACTAATAAAACGTCGGCAAAGGTTGCCGCTTGCTCGAGTTGTGCGCTAAGCAATAAATTATCTGGAAACGCTATATCAGGTAAATAACGTTGATTTTTCCTTAGACGCTGAAGGTCGTGAATATGGTTCGCATCATGCCCCCATAATAAGGTTTGGCAGCCATTACGAGCTGCCAAAATCGCTAATGCGCTGCCCCATGAGCCGGCGCCTAAAACAGAAATTTTCTCAGCCATCAATTGATGGTTTCAGAACCTGGTATTTGCTGCTGTTGAAGTTGTTGCATGTGTTGAGCATAAACAGCGTCGAAGTTAACTGGTGCTAATAACAATTGTGGGAAGCCACCGCGCGTAGCTAAGTCTGATACGGTTTCTCTGGCGTAAGGGAATAAAATATTCGGACAAAAGCTACCGACCATAGGTCCCATTTCTTGCTCGTCAAAACCAACAATAGCAAAAATACCGGCTTGATTAACTTCGACCAAATAAGCGGTCAAATCGCCACATTTAACGGTAATCGTGACCATTAAACAAATCTCATAAAATGAATTATCTAGCGGTGTTACTTGAGTGCTAAGGTTAAAATCAACCGCAGGTTCCCATTTATGGGTAAAAATGCTAGGAGAATTCGGCGTCTCAAACGAAATATCTTTAGTATAAATTTTTTGAATCGCGAATTGTTTTTCAACTGGCTTAATTTCTTCAGTCATGGAGTTTTATCTATAAAGTTTAACAAAGGGTTAGTTAGGCAAAGGTTTTCTTGCTTTTTTTAATAGGTAATTTGTAATCGGTTTGCCAAGATTCCATACCGCCGGAGATTACAAAAACCTGCTCAAAACCTGCTTTGGTCAAAAGTTTACCCGCCGATATAGCGCGCGTACCATTCTGACAAATCACTAAAACAGGGTCTTTTTTATACGCTTCAATTTTCTTTAGCTCGTTATCGAATTTATCCAGTGGTAGATGAATGGCTTCTTGTATATGACCGGAGGCAAATTCCGTTTGATCGCGCACATCAACGACAACAGTTTTCATTTCGTTCATTTTGGCAACTGCGAGCAACGGTGAAATCGTATTATATTTTTTTAATGCCGTTTCAAATAAATCCTGTATGAGCAAATACGTCACCACCACAAACGCTAGCGAGAGTAAATAGTGGTTAATCAAAAATTCAATTACGCGTTCCATGGTTATAAAAAGTAAGGTGAATGTTTTTAATGTTTCTGAAATGTTGCTAGTGTTGATGACAAAACACTTCCTTCATCAAAGCAATTAATTGCGTCATGCGCTTATCATCAATATAGTAATAAACACGATTAGCTTTTTTTTCCGAGCCTAAAATATTTTTTTCTCTAAGAATCGATAAATGTTGGGAAATGTTACTCTGACTCGTGCCGACTTGTTCAACAATATCTTGTACACTTAAGGCCTCATTTCCTAATACGCATAAAATCTTTAACCTTAAAGGATGCGACATAGCCTTTAAACAACGCGCCGCTTTGGCGATGTCATTGTCATCGTATAAAATGTGTTCGACCTTAGTATCCATACACTCAAATAATCGGAAAAGAGAAGCAAATTTATTAACACATAGACCTTACAGTCCTGTGTTAAGATAAATCTAACGTTAGTAACTAGCTTGAGTACGCTTTGCGCATTGCAACAACCTTAGAAATAATACCTTGTTTTTCCCCGTTTGGGTAATCAAGAATGCGTTACCAGCGACGTAAACAACGTTTATCACTATACTACCGCTCAGGAGAGCGCTTCATCGTGTTAAAACAATCCAATGACTCATGGTGCTTAACGGCGTGGACTGTGAGCAGATTCATTCTTTCTGCCTGATGGGTGCATGATTAACAGAATCGCATTATTTTGCTTAAGTCTGGTTGTCATGCCTGTAAACGCAGAAGAAACACCAGAATCTTTTACCACCGACGCACCAAGCTCAGAATTTGCGGCAGTTTTAGAAAACCTAGAAACGCAATACGGTGAAACAGCAGCATCGATAAAAGCCTTACACGCAGACATTGAGCAATTGCGTGTAGGCTTAGCGCAAATCCGAACCAACATTCATTACTACCAAACCGAGATTGATAAAGAAAATAAAGAATTAGCGAATCAAGTTAAAGCGGCTTATTTAATTGGTCAGCAAGAACAACTAAAACTCATGCTCAACCAGCAAGACCCGGCGTTATCCAGCCGAATGCTTATTTACTACCAATACATCAACAAAGAGCGCTTAGCGAGATTAACGGCTATTGAAAAAAAACTTGCCCAGCTCAATGAACTAGAACAGCAAAAACAACAACAAACTGAACAATTGCAAGAGCGCGCCGAGCAAAAACAAAATCAACAAACACTGTTAAATCAATATCGTAAGCGCCGCAACGAATTATTAGCACAGTTAAATGATGATGAAACATCCGATGTGCAACGGATTAATGAAATAAAAAATGCCGAAACACAATTAAAAAGCTTATTGGAATCGTTAAAAAATAACGAAACGGTAACCACCCCTCCTATCGAGCAGGCAACGGAACCGGATGCATCGGAAGATAATAACCCACAACCAAGCGACGTAAGCACTACTGTTCGTTTTACCCAGCTAAAAGGTCGGCTTAAATGGCCAACACAAGGTAAGATTACGTCGTCGCTGGAGAATCCCACTACTAATGCAACACATAAAGACGTTATCATAAGCGCAAACGAAGGTATTGACGTAAAAGCAATTGCCTCAGGAAAAGTGGTGTTTTCAGGCCCTATGCAACGCTATGGGCTACTCATCATTATCGAACATGGCGATGGCTATTTAAGCTTATACGGGCATAATCAAAGTTTATACAAACAAAAAAATGACTTAGTTAAAACTGGCGAAGTCATTGCCGCTGTCGGTCAAAGCGGTGGACAAAATCGAACAGGCTTGTTTTTTGGCATACGCAAACAAGACAGCCCGCTAGATCCGAGAGAATGGTGTCGATAAACGCACACTAGGCGTCCAAGTATTTTTCAGATTCAGACATAAACAGAATATGGAGTTTTAATACACATGTTAAAGATGAGAACCTTTTTTATTTTAAGCCTAGGCGTTGTGCTAGGTGTTTTTATGAGCACCTGTGGCAGTGTTTTCGCCGAACGTGAAACCACGGAAGCAACCACCGATAGCGAAACATTACCGTACGAAGAATTACGCACGTTTACTGAAATCTTCGGGCGTATTAAACGCGATTATGTCGAACCGGTATCTGATAAAAAGCTATTAGAGGACGCTATCCGTGGTATGTTAAGCGGTTTAGACCCTCACTCGGCCTATTTAATCGCCGATGAATATCAAGAACTAAAAGAAGGCACCACGGGACAATTTGGCGGCTTAGGCATAGAAGTCACCATGGAAAACGGCTTCGTTAAAGTCGTATCGCCGATAGACGACACACCTGCACAAAAAGCCGGCATTAAAGCGGGCGATTTAATCGTGCGCTTAGACGATAAACCGGTAAAAGGCATGTCATTAGGCGATGCCGTTAAAATGATGCGTGGTGAACCGGGTAGTAAAATATTGCTAACCGTCGTGCGTGAAGGTGAAGAAACACCATTAAAATTCACGATAGCCCGCGATATTATTAAAGTTAAGAGCGTCAAAAGCCGGTTACTGGATAAAAATTACGGTTATCTTAGAATCAGTAGCTTCCAATCCAGCACTGGTGAAAACTTAAAAGAAGCGCTTGCCAGCTTGAAAAAAGAAAATAAAGGCGATTTAAAAGGCTTAGTTCTGGATTTACGCAATAACCCAGGCGGTGTATTAAATGCTGCCGTAGAAGTCAGCGACGCATTTTTACGCAGTGGCTTAATTGTTTACACCGAAGGCCGTATCGAAAATTCGGAAATGCGCTTTAATGCATCTCCCGATGATTTAATTAACGACGCCCCGTTAGTCGTTATTATTAATTCAGGCTCAGCTTCAGCTTCTGAAATTGTCGCCGGTGCATTACAAGACCAAAAACGCGCCATTATTATGGGTGAAAAGTCGTTTGGTAAAGGTTCGGTGCAAACCATATTACCGACAAGCAACGGCGCTGCGGTCAAATTAACCACGGCTCGTTACTACACGCCATCAGGCCGTTCTATTCAAGCCGAAGGCATAGAGCCAGACATCCCGTTAGCGCATGTTAAACTGGAATCTCTCGATAAACAGGAATTTGCACCGGTTAAAGAAGCGGATTTGTCAGGCCATTTACAAAATGGCAACCAAAACAAAAAACCTGCTGTAGTAGACGGTGAGGAATTAGACAGCAATAAAGACAGCCAGACTAAAGAAAAAGATGACTGGCAAACCAAAGATTATGCCTTATCAGAAGCACTTAACTTGCTTAAAGGCATTAGTATTATGAAGAAGTAAACTGTTTCGCCCTTGTAGGTCGGGTTAGCGTCAGCGTAACCCGACATACCTGGCTAGCAGGCTTAAATCGCCGTAACCGTTAATTGACCGATACTTGATAGTTAACAGAAAAATCCGCTAAACACGCTAAAGTACCGCTTAACACCGCACTATTCGCAGGTTGAAAAGCATCCACCCCTACCCTCGCTAAATAAAACGCTTGATCAGGCATAAACTGCCCGGTTGCGCGAATTTCACCTTTAAAGCCATAACGCTCGCGTAGCAACCAAGCCGTCGAAAATAATCGCCCATCGGCAAAGTCAGGAAAATATAATTCAACTAATTGCCAATGTGCTAAATCATTAGCAATAGACGCTACATCATCCGCTGGGGCCAGCTTAACGCCAACCGCACCGTCCCGTTTAACTAGCTCAGACTTATCTTGCTGCCAACGATTCAACGATACAATAATATTGCCCGTCACTAACGCGTCATCGTCACTCAGCCTAAGCCACTGGTCATTGACAAGCTGTTGATTTTTAATGAGCTGCATAAACTTTCTCCTTGAACGGCTCGATACCAACGCGATTTACCATTTGCAAAAACGACTCGTCTTCTTGCCGCAGCTGAACATAAACCTCAAGAATCGCTAAAATCGTTTGCGTGACTTCATGCTTAGCCACAGATGGCCCTAAACGCTCACCAATAGCGGCCTCATTCTCTGACGAACCACCTAACGTGATTTGATACCATTCAGTACCTTTTTTATCAACACCTAAGATGCCAATATGGCCAACACTTTGATGTGCGCAACCATTCATACAACCTGACATATTAATCTTCACATCACCTATATCGTGGATATAATCCATATCGTCTAATGCTTGGTTAATTTCTTTCGCAATGCCTATAGATCCAGCATTCGCCAATGAACAAAAATCAAGTCCAGGGCAGCAAATCATGTCGGTCACAGTGCCAATATTAGGCGTCGCCAATTCTAGGGCGGCTAACTGTTGCCATAAACTATATAAATCCGCTTGTTTCACATCGGCAAATACTAAATTTTGCCTATGAGTCGTTCTGACCTCACCAAAGCTATAGTTATCGGCTAAATCAGCAACCTCATCTAATTGTTGGTCAGTCATATCGCCAGGCGCCACATCTTTGGCTTTTAATGATAAAAACACCGCACGATAGCCCGGGATTTTATGCGCAACAGTATTTTGTTTATACCAAAGCGCAAAGGCTTTATTTTCGCTTAATGCCTGAGCCAAGCTCGTATCTGCCTCAGCATCACTGTCATAAGCCGGTGCCGTGAAATGTTTTTTCAACTCGGCAATGCGTTGCTCAGAAAGCTCTAAGCGGTCGCGAATCTGTAGCCACTCGCTCTCAACCTTATCGGTAAACTTAGCTAACCCAGCTTCCTTAACCAAAATTTTAATTCTGGCTTTATATTTGTTGTCACGTCTACCGTATAAATTGTAAATACGCAATATTGCCTCTAAATACGACAATAAGTGCTTTTTCTCTAAATAAGGTTTTATCACTTGTCCGATGATGGGTGTACGCCCTAAACCACCACCGACTAAAATTTTAAATCCAATCTCACCGACGTCATTTTCAACTAAGTGCACGCCAATATCATGAAATTGGGTTGCCGCTCTATCATGACGCGCACCACTCACCGCAATTTTAAATTTGCGTGGCAAATAATCGAATTCAGGGTGTAAAGTCGTCCATTGCCTAATCAGTTCGCAATAAGGACGCGGATCTTCAATTTCATCGACACAGACACCGGCTAAATGGTCCGTTGTGGTATTACGCATACAATTGCCGCTGGTTTGAATCGCATGCATTTGTACCGTGGCTAATTCCGCTAAAATATCTGGCACTTGCTCTAGCTTAGGCCAGTTAAATTGAATATTTTGCCGCGTAGTAAAGTGACAATAGTTTTTGTCATAATGCCGTGCAATATGCGCAATTTTGCGCAATTGTTGGGTGCTTAGCAATCCATAAGGCACAGCAATGCGCAGCATCGGTGCATGAGTCTGGATATAAAGACCGTTTCTAAGTCTTAACGCACGAAACTGGTCGTCGTTAAGTTCGCCCTTTAAATACTGTTGCGTTTGCCTTCTAAACTGAGCGACGCGTTCATCGACAAGCGTTTGGTCAATTTCGTTATACTGATACATAGTAAGGTTTTACTGCCTTTCCCGCGAAAAATGATGGTCGTTCATCATATACTCTGCATTAGAAAATGACAAAATTTATTCGATTGGTGATAACATTAATGGTTACCATAATAATTGATAGTTGTTTTCTTACTTTAACCTTAAGGGGGATTGTGTGGCACGTTCTTTACTAGTGTTGTTTTTGATTCTGCTCATGCCGCAGTTAGCATTAGCAGAAACTTTTGAAAGCCTTGACATGACGGGGACTCAGCGCGGCATATACTGCGTGTTGATTTTCTTAATTGCCTATGGCTTTGTCATGACTGAAGAGTTTACGCACTTGCGTAAATCTAAGCCAGTTATTTTAGCGGCTGGCATTATCTGGGCACATACCGCGTTATTAGCGCATGAAAAAGGCGTGTCGACGGAAGTCATGCACGCAGCGTTTGAACACGATTTAAAAGAATATGCCGAGTTAATGCTGTTCTTATTAGTTGCGATGACGTATATCAACTCAATGTCAGAACGCAACGTGTTTGAAGCGTTACGCTCATGGCTAGTTAGAAAACAATTTGGCTACCGTAAATTGTTTTTAATAACCGGCATTATCACATTCTTCTTATCGGCTGTTGCTGATAACTTAACCGCCGCCTTATTAGTCGGCGCCGTGGTTATGGCGGTTGGTGCTGACAATGAAAAATTCGTCAGCATAGGCTTTGTAAACTTAGTCGTTGCGGCCAATGCCGGTGGCGCCTTCTGTCCATTCGGCGACATTACCACATTAATGGTATGGCAAGCTGAGTACGCAGAATTCTTTGATTTCTTTAAATTATTTATCCCATCGGTCGTCAACTATGGCGTACCGGCAGCGGTCATGTACTTCGCGGTGCCGAATGAGCAACCTAAAGGTGCTGAAGAAGAAGCCGTACAGTTAAAACCTGGTGCTATCGTTGTCTGTGTCATGTTCTTGTTAACGATTGCCACAGCGGTAAGCTTTAAACAAGTCTTACACTTACCACCTTTCATGGGCATGATGGTCGGTTTATCGGCGTTGATGATATTCAGCTACTTCATTAAAACCAAATTCAAAATGGAGTCCGAAGAAAAAGGTTTTGACATCTTCGATCGCGTCAAAGATGCAGAATGGGACACCTTGTTATTCTTCTTCGGCGTAGTATTCGCCGTCGGTGGTTTAGGTTATATCGGTTACCTTGAATTATTATCAGGCGCTATGTACGAAGGCTTAGGTGCAACCACCGCTAACATCTTAGTCGGTTTAATCTCAGCGATTGTTGACAATATTCCCGTTATGTTCGCTGTATTAAACATGGGCTTGGATATGGATTTATATCAATGGTTATTAGTAACATTAACAGCCGGTGTAGGTGGCTCATTATTATCAGTCGGCTCAGCGGCTGGTGTTGCATTAATGGGACAATCTAACCATAAATACACCTTCTTTAGCCATTTAAAATGGACTCCTGCAATTGCAGCAGGTTATGCCGGCAGTATTTTTGTACACTACTTAATCAACGGCTAACGCTGTTCTCCCATACCCATCG
>CAWUNX010000059.1:0-12302 GCA_963923905.1 uncultured Methylocucumis sp. | reverse complement strand
GATCCTCTCTGGTCTCGTGGGCTCGGAGATGTGTATAAGAGACAGACCTAACCCCCGCCAGCTTCGGTAGCCGACTATTTTAACCTATATTCGTGACAAAACGATATAAAACCATGATTTTGTATGTGAGTTTAACGAGCTTTTTTCAAATAATTGGCAAATTAGCTTGTGCGTCGAATGGCGGTGGTTATTGATAACGCTTCCATTTTTATGTTCCTTGCTAAATAATCAGCGTAACTATTAAGTTGCTATGTCGGTTCTATTCTGTATAGCGCTATTTATCTGCGGGTAGTTCGATGCTTATGCTTGCGGGTAATTGGGGATTGTTGCGCTTCAGGTGATAATTGCCGTTACGATCAGTATTAACGGCTTGGTCAGCGAAGCCGCTTTGTTTTAATATGACTTTAGCCCCTTTAGCCGGTGCGTTGATTAAATTTATTTGACCATAAACATCGGGTGGTTCATTCCATTCACATAAGGTTGAAAGGCTATAGGCCACATCGTAACCTGAGGCACCCATCGTGTTGATAGAGGCAGAATCGCCCCAATACGAATGAACTGGCGACACTGGATAATTAATAGTCGCCATAAATAAGTAATGTTGTTGAAATGAGCCGGCATTATTGGGTTGGGTGCTATGCCAATTGCTATATTTCCAGCGTTCACCGGTTATCCAGCGCCAAACGCCTTCTTGCTCTTCGTCGGTAGCACCTAGCCATAATGCTTCGGTTTGGCCATTGGTGCTGCCGAAATTCTTCCAAACAAAGTCTTGTTCTGACGCTGATGTGAGCGTGGCTAAGTAGCCACCTAAACCTTCACAATGGGCTTTGGCATCATGCCAACCACGGCTTTTATCAAAGCGTTGGTAGTAGTGCTTATTGTTGGGGTTTTTAATGCTTTCAGAATCTGCTTGAGCGTTAAGGGTAGCTAAAAATAAGCTGGTAATTGCCAACACTAAAAATAGACGGGATTTCATAGTAAGCTCTCAAAGGTTTTAGGCGCTAAACATAACTTAGTTGATTATCGATGTTTATAGACACATTGTAGGCTAGCGCAATTTACTACGGCCACTTTAAGCTCAATAACAACAATCCCAAGATAATTAAATTAACCGTCCAGACGTTTTGATAAGGATTGCGGTAATAAGTCATGATGTCGCGAATTTTATTTTTACCGACTTGATCGCGCATGTGGATTCGTTTTGTTGGTGTTTTCATGGGCTTTGCTCCAAGTTTATGTATTAAGTGTTCGATAACTGCGCATTTGACCAACCACTACCCCTTGAATTTCAACTTGATGCGGGGCATAACGTTGTACCGCCATGCTTGAGTTAGCCGGAATCAGCCAAACTTCATGAGGGTATTGTTCAATCGTTTTCAACGTCGCTTCGGTGTGATTGATTAATGCAACGACGATTTCACCATTTTTTGCATAACTTCTCTGTTCAATAATTACATAGTCCCCCTCTAAAATACCGAGTTCAATCATTGAATCGCCCTGTACTTTCAAAACGTAGCAAGGTAATTGCGTGGTTAAAATCTCAGGAAGTGTCATAAACTGGCGCTGTTCAATGGCTTCAATAGGTTTTCCTGCGGCAATGACGCCTACATAAGGCACAGCATTTTGCTCAGCAGCACGTTGGTCTTTTGCTTTTTTCGTTAATCTAACGCCACGTTGTTGATAACTGAGCGGTTCTACATAACCGAGTTCAGTGAGTGCTTTTATGCGTTTTAATAAAGAGCCTTGTGATTTAAGTGATAAGGCTTTGCACAATTCCGTTAAGCTAGGCGCGTAGCCGAATTCGGCTTCATGCTCAAGCAATATCGTCAAAAGTTCGGCTTGTTTTTTGGTTAGCATGGAATAAAAGTTGTCTTAATGTTTTCTTTATTGTAGCCTACAAAAAAAGAAAAACAATAATGAAATTTTACTCAACAAGTTGTCAGTCGATTTAATGGTAAGGTAGTGCTAAAAGTGAGTATTATTCAGCCCATGTTCAGTACTATCGAAAAGTGAACGTGTATGCAATAATACTTGGCATTGACTTACCATGGTTTCGGTCTTACACCTCAAAGCATAAAAGGCAAGCGAATGGACGAAAACAAAAAGAAAGCGCTTTCTGTGGCGCTGATGCAAATTGAAAAACAGTTTGGTAAAGGCTCGGTGATGCGTATGGGCGATGTTGCTGCGGCTGCGCGCGACATTGATGTGGTATCGACCGGTTCATTAGGCTTAGATATTGCGTTAGGTTGCGGCGGTTTGCCGCGTGGCCGAGTCGTTGAGATTTATGGGCCTGAATCGTCGGGTAAGACGACATTAACCTTACAAGTAATTGCGCAAATGCAAAAACTGGGCGGTACGGCGGCCTTTGTCGATGCAGAACATGCCTTAGACCCTGCTTATGCTGAGAAAATTGGCGTGAATGTCGATGATTTATTGGTATCGCAACCAGATACCGGTGAGCAAGCATTAGAAATTACCGATATGTTAGTGCGCTCTGGCGCAGTCGATGTTGTGGTAGTCGATTCGGTGGCTGCGTTAACGCCAAAAGCTGAAATCGAAGGTGAAATGGGCGATGCGCACATGGGCTTACAAGCCCGGTTAATGTCGCAAGCGTTACGCAAACTGACCGCTAATATCAAACGTGCGAATACCTTAGTTATTTTTATTAACCAAATCCGCATGAAAATTGGCGTGATGTTTGGTAATCCTGAAACTACAACAGGTGGTAATGCGCTTAAATTTTATGCGTCAGTGCGTTTAGATATTCGCCGTACCGGCGCCATTAAAAAAGGCGACGAAATTATTGGTAATGAAACTCGCGTTAAGGTCGTAAAAAATAAAGTGTCGCCGCCATTTAAAGAAGCCGAATTTGAAATTTTATACGGCGAAGGAATTTCTTTAATGGGTGAGCTAGTCGATTTAGGCGTTAAATACGGCTTTGTGCAAAAATCTGGCGCGTGGTATAGCTATGGTAACGAGAAAATAGGCCAGGGCAAAGAAAACGCGAAACAATTTTTAAAAGAGCATCCTGATAAAGCTAACGAATTAGAACAAAAAATTCGTGCACAAGCGTTAGCAAAAGCCGCAAGTGAAGCAGCCGCCATCGCTAGCACAGAACTCGATGATGAGGCGTTAGACGAGGCAGGGTTCGACGATCAATAATCATGCCTGAACAGCCTGATACGACGGCAATTCGTGGTTATTGTATTAGGCTATTAGCGCGCCGCGAACATAGCCGCTATGAATTGTTGACAAAATGTTTGGCTAAACGTTTTCCGCGTAACTTGATAGACGTTGTGCTAGATGAGCTTAGCCAGCGTGATTGGCAAGATGATGCGCGTTATGCTGAAGTGTTTGCAAGACAGCGCATACAAAAAGGCTATGGGCCATTAGCCATTCGTGCCGAATTACAGCAGCGAGGTCTAGCACTGGATGACCTCGATGTTCTGTTAGCAACACTTGTGAGCAATTGGCAAGATGTTATCGAACGTGTTTACTACGCTAAATATAAACAACCACCTGATAATACCCAGGAAAAAGCTAAACGCTTCCGTTTTTTACAGCAACGCGGCTTTACGCCCACGCAAATTCAAACCCTATTCAAGCAACACTTGCATTATTCACCGACTGACTACTGATACCTCCTATGAAAACACTGTCTAGCGCAGAATTACGCGCCGCTTTTTTAGATTATTTCCGTCAACACGGTCATAGCATTCAACCTTCTAGTTCGCTGATACCGGGGAATGACCCAACGCTATTATTCACCAATGCGGGTATGGTGCAATTTAAAGACGTTTTCTTAGGGCGAGAACAAAGACCGTATGTAACGGCTGCTACCAGCCAACGTTGTGTGCGAGCAGGTGGTAAACATAATGATTTAGAAAACGTTGGCTATACCGCGCGCCACCATACCTTTTTTGAAATGCTTGGCAATTTCAGCTTTGGTGATTATTTCAAAAAAGAAGCGATTCATTATGCTTGGACGTTTTTGACCGATGTCTTAGGTATTCCGGCCAGTAAACTGTGGGTTACGGTTTATGCCGAAGACCATGAAGCCGAGGCGATTTGGTTAAACGATGTTGGGATTGATCCTACGCGTTTTTCCCGCATTGCGACTAAAGATAATTTTTGGTCAATGGGCGATGTAGGTCCGTGTGGGCCATGTACTGAAATCTTTTACGATCATGGTGAGCATATCCAGGGAGGACCTCCGGGCTTGCCTGATGAAGATGGCGACCGTTATATCGAGATTTGGAACTTAGTGTTTATGCAATATGAGCGTGCCGCTGACGGTACGTTAACGCCTTTGCCTAAACCGTCCGTCGATACCGGTATGGGCTTAGAACGTATTGCTGCCATTATGCAAGGCGTGCATAGCAATTATCAGATTGATTTGTTCCAAACTTTATTAACTGAAGCGGCCAAACTGGCGGGTTTAACGACGACGGATAATAGTTCGTTACGCGTGATAGCCGACCATATTCGTTCATGTGCGTTTTTAATCACCGATGGCGTACTACCGTCTAACGAAGGCCGTGGCTATGTGCTACGCCGCATTATTCGCCGAGCATTACGACACGGCTATCGCTTAGGTATTACCGAGACGTTTTTTTATAAACTGGTTGCGCCATTGGCGAGTGCTATGGGTGAGGCTTATCCTGAATTGGTCACAGCACAAGCGCAAGTTGAGCGGGTATTACAAAAAGAAGAAGAAAATTTTTCACGTACTTTAGAGCAGGGGATGAATCTGCTTAAATCAAGGATAATGTTTGAAAAGGTCTATAGATCATTACCTAGATATAATAACCAGAACGCTCAAGATGGGGAAAACCTAATTTCTATCGGAAACACGCCCTTTAAAGCTCTTTCTCACAATGTTAATGGAAAAAGATGCATAGTTATTCCCGCCAATGGGCAAGAAGGATTAACTAGCGCTCGCTATATATATGAGGAAGACTGGGGCTCAAAAGTTACTGAGCAAGGTACATGGGCAAATCAATGGGTTCAACCTCTTAATGATTTCGCTCTAGGACATACTCAAGATAACTTGATATTGTCTGGGGAAATTGCATTTAAGCTCTATGATACTTATGGTTTCCCTCTTGATTTGACTCAGGATGAATGTCGTTTTTATAGAATGACAGTTGATACTGAAACCTTTGAAAGTGAAATGACCGCACAACGTGAACGTGCTCGTGCTGCGGGGCATTTCGGCGCGGATTATGACCAAGACATTAAGCTAGACTCTGAGACTGAATTTACCGGTTATCAACAATTAGACGATCAAGCTGAAATCGTTGCGTTGTATAGCCAAGGGCAAGCCGTCGAGCAACTTAATGCGGGTGATGAAGGTATTGTGGTGCTAAATAAAACACCGTTTTATGCCGAATCGGGTGGTCAAGCCGGTGATAGCGGCGAGTTGCGTAGTGGTCAAGCCTGTTTTAGCGTGGTGGATACGCAAAAACAAGGCGGTAGTTTATTTTTGCATAAAGGTAAGCTGGCTCAAGGCAGCTTACGCGTAGGGCAGCACTGCACGGCACAAGTTAACGCCAACGAGCGTAATGCGACCGAATTAAACCATTCTGCCACGCATTTATTACACGCAGCCTTAAGACAGTTGTTAGGCGAGCATGTCGCGCAAAAAGGCTCGTTAGTCAATGCCGAACGGTTACGTTTTGATTTTTCGCATTTTGAACCAGTGACTGCTGAACAAATTCAAGCTTTAGAGCAGGTTGTCAATGAGCAAATTCGTGCTAACCACGTCGTTAGTGCTGAAGTGATGGCGAAAGACCAAGCGGTAAAAGCCGGCGCTATGGCGTTATTTGGCGAGAAATACGGCGATGAAGTTCGCGTGTTAACGATGGGCGATTTCTCTATTGAATTATGCGGTGGTACGCATGTGAAACGAACCGGTGATATTGGTTGTTTTAAAATCATTAGTGAAACTGGCGTGGCTGCGGGTGTGCGTCGTATCGAAGCGGTAACGGGGGCAGGTTGCTTAAGCTGGTTAAGCCAGCGTGAACACGCGTTAACAGCGGTAGCGGGCTTGCTAAAAAGCGCGCCGGATAAAGCTCCTGAAAAATTAGAGCAGTTATTAGCGAAAATGCGTGATTTGGAAAAACAGTTAGAGCGTTTAAATGCGAAATTAGCCAGCTCGCAAGGTAATGATTTACTAAGTCAAGCGTTAGATATTTCTGGCGTTAGGGTATTAGTCACGCAATTGCAAGGTGTTGAAGCCAAAGCGTTGCGCGAAATGTTAGATCAACTAAAAAGCAAACTAGGCAGTTGTGTATTAGTGTTGGCGGTGGTTGAAGGTGAGAAAGTCAGCTTAATTGCCGGTGTATCTAAAGATTTAACCGATAAAATTAAAGCCGGGGAATTAGTCAATGTTGTCGCGCAACAAGTCGGTGGTAAAGGCGGCGGACGTCCTGATATGGCGCAAGCCGGCGGTACCAACCCAGCTAAGCTATCTGAAGCTATGGCAGAAGCGCTTGAGTGGGTGCGGGCTAAGTTATGAAGGGGCGATTGGGTTAGCGCTAATGTGCCGGTTTATCGGTAGGGTACTGCGTTTGTTAGTTAATGGCTGTGGCGTAGACGGTAGCAGCTACAATGCTTATATTGCAATCTGATATAGGAGCGAATAATGGCTAGCGTAACCCGTGATGAAGTATGGGAATTGTTCCGTGAAGTAGCGCGTCGTTTTGAAGAAACTGACCGGCAATTCAAAGAGACAGATCGTCAATTTAAAGAGACAGATCGTAAGTTTAAAGAAACTGACCGTAAAATCAATGAGTTGAATGACTTGTTTACTTCACAGTGGGGACGCTTAATGGAGTCGCTGGTTGAAGGTGATTTAGTCAAGATATTAAATCAACGCGGTATTGCTATTAGTGATACCTCGACCCGTCTAAAAGGGCGATGTGCCGATGGTAGCAATTTTGAATTCGATATTTTGGCGCATAATGGCCATGAGGTAGTGGTTATTGAGGTTAAAACCACATTGCGTCCAGCCGATGTGAAAAAATTTTTGCACAAACTGGAGCATATCAAACGTTGGTTGCCGCGTTATGCCAATAACACACTTTATGGCGGCATGGCATGGTTGACAGCGGTAGCAGGCGCTGAAGATATGGCTATTAATCAAGGTTTGCTCAGTATTCGTGCGACGGGTGACTCTGCATCTATTGTCAACACCCAAGATTTCCAGCCTAGGGCGTGGTAACCGGACAACAGGCATTGTCGGGTTACGCCTTCCGCTATCGTTACAGGCTAACCCGACCTACAATAGCAACAGCATAGGTGATGTATGGCAGACGATAATGAAACTAACGTAAGGCTTTCGATTTTAGGTATGCGTTGCGCTGGTTGCGTTGGTGCAGTAGAGACAGCATTAGCAAGTGTGCCAGGCGTTACTGCTGTGACGGTTAATTTCGCTGATCATAGCGCACTGGTTTATGGTGAGGTTGCGGCTGAGGCGTTAACACAAGCGGTCAAAGACGCAGGTTATGACGCTGCAGTGATGATGGGGTTAGAAGACCCGGCTGAGCTTGAAGCTAATGAAATGCGGCGTTATCGCGAGTTAATGCAAAAAGCAGCGGTGGCGGGTGGCTTGGGTGTCTTTCTGATGTTAGCAGAACATTTTGCTTGGCTGCCTGATTTCAATAGTCTGGCTGGAGCTTGGGTGTGGCCGTTATTGGCACTGACAAGCTCGGTTGTTTTATATTATTCCGGCGGTCATTTTTATCAAGCAGCCATCAAAGCGCTTAAGCATAAACAAGCGAATATGGATACGTTAATCGCGTTAGGAACCGGTTCGGCTTGGCTTTATTCTTGTGTGGTGATTGATTATTACGGCAGTTTGCCGCCGTTAGCTAAACACGCGTATTTTGAAGCGGCTGTGGTAATTTTAGCCTTTATTAACTTAGGGACAGGATTAGAAACTCGCGCACGCGGTAAAACCTCTAGTGCATTGCGCAGTTTATTAGGCTTACAACCGCGTACTGCGAAAGTGATTCGGGACGGTATGGAGTTGGATATACCGATTGAATATGTAGGTTTAGATGAAACCGTACGAGTTAGGCCAGGTGAGAAAATTCCTGTAGATGGTATTGTGCTAGAAGGGCATTCTAGTGTCGATGAATCCATGTTAACGGGTGAAGCCATACCGGTAGAAAAAAATATTGGCTCTGACGTTGCGGCGGGTACGATTAATCAAACGGGCAGTTTTTTATTTAAAGCCACGCGCATTGGTAAGGATACTGCGTTGGCACATATCATCGATAGTGTGCGTCAAGCACAAGCCAGCAAGCCGGAAATTGCACGCTTAGCCGATCAAATCGCTGCGGTATTTGTGCCAGCAGTGTTAGCTATTGCGTTATTAACTTTTGTAATTTGGTATAGCTTTGGCCCAGAACCGTCATTGGGTTATGCGTTTGTCACCGCGATGACTGTTTTAGTGATTGCTTGTCCTTGTGCCTTAGGCTTAGCAACACCGATTTCTGTGATGGTTGCCGTAGGGCGGGCTGCGCAAGCTGGGATATTAATTCGTAACGGTGATGCGTTACAGACAGCAGGTAAGCTAACGTGTGTGTTATTAGATAAGACCGGTACCGTAACAGCCGGTAAACCTATGGTAATGCAAGTGCTTGCGCTGTCCAGCGTAGATAAAGACCAGGTATTGCAATTAGCAGCAAGTTTAGAAGCCGGTTCTGAACACCCGTTAGCGGCTAGTATTTTAGCAGCAGCCAAAGCACAGGGCTTAGCTTTGGAAACTGTTAATGACTTTACCGCATTGCCCGGTTTGGGTGTGCGCGGTACATACCAAAATCAGTTATTGCATCTAGGTAATCAAGCATTAATGGAATCAGCAGGTGTTCAAATAGCGGAACCAGACGTTATTGAGCATTTAGCACAAGCCGGACAAACACCTATGCTATTAGCGTTAGGTCAAGAGTTACTTGGCATAATAGCCGTTGCCGATCCGATAAAACCGGATTCGGCTGAGGCGGTTACTAAACTTAAAGCCTTAGGTCTTCGTGTCTATATGGTCACTGGCGACAATGCGGTTACGGCTAAAGCCATTGCTGAGCAAGCCGGTATTGCTGATGTTTATGCCCAAGTCTTACCCAGTGAAAAAGCCGATGTGGTTAAGCGCTTACAGCAACAAGGTGAGAAAGTAGGCATGGTAGGAGATGGTATTAACGATGCGCCCGCATTAGCGCAAGCCGATGTAGGCTTAGCAATAGGTGCGGGAACTGATGTTGCGATTGAGAGCGCCGATGTGGTGTTATTACAAGGCTCATTACTCAAAGTGCCTGAAGTTATAGGGCTGTCAAAAGCTACCGTTAATAATATCAAGCAGAATTTACTAGGTGCGTTTTTTTATAACACGTTGAGCATTCCAGTAGCCGCCGGTTTGTTTTATCCGATGTTTGGCTTATTGTTAAATCCTATGATTGCAGGTGCGGCAATGGCGATGTCTTCGTTAACTGTTGTAACCAATGCTAACCGCTTGCGTTGGCAAAAGTGGTAGTTAGACATTGACAGTACTTTGTTTTAAGTGGTTATGCACTAATAAGCTACCAAAATCATAGACCGGTAATGGTCTTGAGAATAAAAAGCCTTGGCCATAATCGCAGCCCGCAACGCTTAAAATACGTCGTTGTTGCTCTGTTTCTATGCCTTCGGCAATGACTTTTATATTGAGCTTATGCGCCATGGCGATAATGGCTTCGCATAACGGTAAGTCTCCCGCTTGACTGTCTAAGTTACGCACAAATGATTGATCGATTTTGATATAGTCAATTGCGAATTTTTTGATAAATGACAGCGATGAATAACCTGTGCCAAAGCCGTCAATGGCCACTTGAATTCCAGAGTCGCGTAGTTTTAACAATTGTTTACTAATGGTTCTGCGCGTGTCCATTAACAACGATTCTGATATTTCTATAGCTAAGCTATTTTTCGGTAGTTGCAGTTCAGCAATTAAATCCAGCCAGCGTTGGTAAGAGTCTTCATTGTTTCTAAATTGACTAGATGATAGATTAAGCGTTATTTGGAAAGGTCTGTTAAACGAGGTTTGCCAATGTTTAACTTGCATAGCCGCTTCGTTAAAAACCCAGTGACTAATTGGTGTCATGACACCAGTGTCTTCTGCTAACGGTAAAAAACTACCCGGGTCAATTAAGCCACGTTGCGGATGCTGCCAACGTATCAGGGCTTCGGCTTTATGAATTTGACCTGTGCTTAACTCGACAATGGGTTGGTAAACCACCATTAATTGCTTTTCTGCCATGGCTCGGCGCAAATCATTTGCTAAGCGCATACGGTTTTGCGCTACTTCTTGCATCGCGATGGTAAAGAAATGAAAGTGATTGCGACCATGCTCTTTTGCGGCATACATGGCTTGGTCGGCATTCTTGATTAATGATTCTTGGTCTTTAGCGTCGGCTGGATAAACTGTGATACCTATGCTACCAGTGACATAAGCGGTATCGATGCCTAGAATAAAAGGCTCAGCTAGTTTGGCCAATATATTTTGTGCGATGCGCTCTATACAACCCGGTTTATCAATCTTATTTAAGATAATAGTGAATTCATCGCCACCTAACCGAGAAACAGTGTCGGTGTCTCGAATGCTGCTACTTAAGCGCTTTGCCGCTTCTTTTAATAACTCATCGCCCATAGAATGGCCTAAGGTGTCATTAACTTCTTTAAAGTGGTCTAAGTCTATGAATAACAACGCTAGGCTTTTGCCGCTACGATTAGCCTCTTTCATTTCTTGTTGTAAGCGCTCATGAAACATGCGCCGGTTAGGCAAGCCGGTTAATGGATCAAAATTAGCTTGGCGCCAGATTAATTCTTTTGATTCTTTTAATTTACTGACATCCGATATTAACGCGACACGTCGATGCGGTTGTTTGTCTTCATCATATACGGTGTTAATCGTTAACCATTCAGCATAAATCTCGCCATTTTTGCGCCGATTCCATAACTCACCTTGCCATTGACCGGATTCTAAGAGTTCTTGCCATATCGCTTGATAGCCAGGATTATTTTGATAGCCAGGATTGAGTCGACAAAAGTGCTCGCCTATGATGTCATCTTTGGGTATGCCGGTTAATAAGGTATACGCCGGATTGGAGTTTAAGATTTTGCCGTCCGCATCGGTAATGACCATGCCTTCACTGGTGTTTTGATAAACCAGCGTGGCTAATTGCAATTCCTCGTTAATTTGGCTTCGTTCAATGGCGATAGAAGCTAGATGGCTAGCCCCCGTAATTAACTGAATTTCAGCGTCATTAGGAGTTTTCGGTTTGTGATTGTAAATGGCAAACGTGCCTAGTATGCGTCCGGATTGACTAATAATAGGCTCAGACCAACAAGAGGCTAAAGAAGCACGTTGTGCTAATTCTTTAAAATCCTCCCAATCGGGACTGGTTTGGATATTTTCGGTAATCGTGCGTTTACCTGTATAAGCCGATGTACCGCAGGCACCTTTACCAGGCCCTATAGCTAAGTTATGAACAATTTGATTGTAGAAATCCGGCAGACTAGGCGCGACACCATGTAGTAAATGTTTGCCGTCATTAGCCATCAGTAAAATACTGCAGCGTAACTCGCGATTTTCTTGCTCTACCGAGCGCACGATGACGTCTAAGACATCACGCATCGTAGCGCCTTCTGTTAGCAGTTCTAGCACACGATTACGCGAACGTTCTCGCTGTTGATTACGTTTAATATCGCTAATATCTCTGGCTAAGGCGAGGTTATAGCCTTTGCCTTGATAATCAAAATAGTTATAGCTAATTTCTACTGGAAAGATTTGTTGCTCGCGGGTTCTGTGCACCGATTCAAACTTGATGGAGTGATGCTCTTTAAGCAAATGCCAGTTTTCTTGCCATAAGCTTACAGGGTAAATCGGGTCTATATCAGAGACTGAAAGGCTTAATAACTCATCTTTAGAATATTTTAATGCTTCGCATAATTGTTGATTAACGTAGATTAATTCAGCTTTTTCGTTGATTAAATACGCAGCATCTTTCATGTGGTCCATGCCAAAACTCAATAAGGCGAGGTCTTGTTCGGACTTTTATGCTGATTGACTAATAAAGCCAAAAACAGTCCTATGAATATCAGCACGGTCAAAAAACTCCAAGCATCAATGGCTTGTTGTGCTTGTAGTGTGGCGCTCAGGTTTTCTACATAAAATTGTGCGAGTAATGCATGACCGGCAATAACTGCTAATAAGGCTATTTCCGAAATTTAAAACCCCCAGTCTTAAAATTTAAGAAGGGTGA